>CAZCVC010000101.1:4496-5490 GCA_964502045.1 uncultured Planctomycetia bacterium
CTTGTCGTTCAGGCTCTGCACCTGCACCGGACCGCCGGCGCTGCGGATGTCGCCTTTCGCGCTGAGGATCACCTGCGGCGACTGCGGGAAGATCGCGGAAATTTTCTTGTCGGCCTGGAACTGAGGATCGTCGCTCGAGAAAAAGAAATTTGCCTCGACCTTCGGCTTCAGGTCCGCAAAAAACACGAAAAAAAGGAGCGTCGCGGCGGTCAAACCAGCCCAGGCTACGGCCGGCAGCGGAAATTTGGAAGCATTCGTTCCGGGGTTTCCCATCCGTCCAAGATAGACCGCGGCAAAGCCGTTGTCCAGTTATTCTCCGGGGCTAAATGCCGCTAATCCTGACCGGGCGCATAGCCGATCACGCGGTTTTCCCAGCCGGCGAGCCAGCGCGCTTCGTTGCGGCGCGGCGGCGAATTGTAGACGCGCCGCCGCAGCACGGTCCTGGCCGCGAGGACAAATTCCTCGAGCGGCGTCGAACCTTCCGCCGGAGCGCGCATTTCCTCGAGCACCTGCAGAAGGCCCCAGCCTTCGTCGGCGTAGCGCTCGGTCTCGTGCAGGCCGTCGCCCTTAAAATGCGTGTAATCGATCAGCGCAAAGAGTCCCTCTTTCGTGCGGGCCAGCGAGATGAATTTGTCACGGACGCCTTTCCGCTCGACGGCCGGAACGCGGCGCAGGATCTTCGGCAGCAGTTTATTGATGCGCGACGCGATAAACGCGGTCTGCAACCGCACCGTCCGCGTCATGAAGCTCCTCAGCGAATAGATCCTGGGGCTTTCCTGGTCGCGTATAAACTCCTCGCGTGAGCCCCACGGCGCTTTACGGTCCGGGAGTTTTTTTATCCAAGGCGGGATTTCCTGGCCGTTTTTTTCAAGATAGGCGAGCAGGTCGGGGAAAAGTTCCTTATAAGGAGGCTGGGGTCCCGCTTTCGTGAACCAGATGAAATGCCCCAAGCCCAGCGACGTTGCTGTTTATACAATCCAGTCACCGTTTTCCA
>CAZCVC010000102.1:0-5426 GCA_964502045.1 uncultured Planctomycetia bacterium
GGCGCCGCGTTCGAAAAAACGCTCGACTGGTACCGGTTGAACGAGTCCTGGTGGCGCTCGATCAAGGAAAAAAGCGCCGACTTCAAACGGTATTACGAAAAAGCCTACGCCGGGCGGTGACGCCGTGAAGGAACTCGCGGGCCGTCGTATCCTGGTGCCGGGCATTACGGGCATCCTCGGCCAATCTCTCGCTCGTCGACTCTCCTCATCAAGTAATTCCGTCATAGGATTTTCCAGGACAGGAACCGGCGGCGCACCCATTTGTGATTTGGCGCATCTTGAGCAACTCTCCGCTCTCATGAATACAGAAAAACCAGATTTAGTTATTAATGCAGCCGCATTTTCCAATGTAGATGCCTGTGAGCTGGATCCACAGCTTGCATGGAAGGCCAATTCGATAGGTGTTAAAAATTTAGCCTCTCTTTGCAAGACGATGAAAATCCCTCTCGTTCACGTTTCGACCGATTATGTTTTCGATGGCGAGAAAAAATCACCTTATATTGAGACGGATGCAACGGCACCGACGAATATCTATGGCCTGACGAAACTAGAAGGCGAATATTACGCTGCGCATTCAGGCGCTATTGCCGCCATTGTGAGGACGAGCTGGCTCTTTGGTCATGGTAACGACGCCAATTTCGTCAACGCGATCGCCGCCCGGCTGAAGAAAGAAAAGACCATCGCGGTTCTCGACGATCAGATCGATGCACCGACCTATGCTGAGGATCTTTCGCTCGCACTTTGTGCGATCGGCCAGCGCCTTTTGGAAAAACCCTCGCCGGTTGCCGAGATTTATCATGTTTGCAATTCGGGTCAGACCACGCGCTACGAGATGACGGTCGCGATGAAGGAGATTCTCAAACTGCCTGTCGAGGTGAGTGTCACGGATCGCTCGGAAATCAAAGGTCGTATTGCAATACGCGCGCCATATCTTGCCATGTCCAATCGCAAATTCACCGGCGCTTTTTCCATGCCACTACGTCCTTGGCGCGACAGCCTTAAGGAATATCTGCTAAACTAGAGGCCTATGAAAGTACTCATCACCGGGATCTCAGGGTTTGCCGGCAGCCATCTAGCCGACTACGCGGCTGCGAAAAAAGGCGTGCACGTCTACGGACTCGCGCGTCGCGCGCGGCGAGGCCGGTACACGGTCTACGCCTGCGATATCCGCAACGGCGCCAAGCTCGAACAGCTCTTGCGGCGCGTCCGGCCCGACCGTATTTTTCATCTCGCCGCGCAGGCGTCGGTGCCGGTCTCGTGGAAGGACCCGAAGGGGACGATGGAACAGAACTTTAACGGCACGCTGAACCTGCTCGAGGCGGTGCGCCGCGTCTGCCCGAAAGCGCAAGTCCAATTGACCGGCTCGGCGCAGGAATACGGTGTCCCGCCGAAGAAAAAAGCCGGCCGCATCGATGAGACGACGCCGCTGAATCCGCTCAGCCCCTACGCCGTGTCGAAGGCCGCGCTGGATTACCTCGGTGAGCTTTACGTGCGCCATTACGGCATGAAGGTCGTGATGACGCGCGCGTTCAACCATATCGGGCCCGGCCAGACCGACGCGTTCATCGCATCGAGCTTCGCCAAGCAGGTCGCGCTGATCGAGGCGGGGAAGAAGAAGCCGGAGATCCACGTCGGCGACCTGAGCTCGGTGCGCGATTACACGGACGTGCGCGACATGGTGCGTGCCTACTGGCTCTCGCTCGAAAAAGGCAGGGCCGGCGAAGTGTACAACATCGCCTCGGGCCGTGGGCGTTCCGGCAAGGATATGCTCGGCGCATATTTGAAAATGACGCCCGTGAAGATCCGCATCGTAAAAGATGCGGCGCGAGTGCGCAAGCACGACCTGCCGAGACTCGTCGGCGACGCGCGGAAATTCGCGCGCCACACCGGCTGGAAGCCGAAAATAAAGTTTGAACAGTCGCTGGCGGACATTCTAAACTACTGGAGAAAAGAGGTGGGACGTGGCGCGAAATAAGACGGTTTTCATCGCCGGCGGCGCCGGCTTCATCGGATCGCACCTATGCGACCGCTTCCTGGAAAACGGGTGGCGCGTCATTGCGGCCGACAACCTGATCACCGGCAGCGTGCACAACGTGCGGCACCTGTTCGCTGAAAAGCTTTTTTCTTTCGAGAAATGCGACGTGTCGAAGCGCGCCGCCGTCACGGGGCCCGTCCACGCCGTGCTCAGCTTCGCGTCTCCGGCCAGCCCGCCCGATTATCTGAAGTTTCCCATCGAGACGCTCGACGTGGGCTCCGCCGGCACGCGCAACCTGCTGGAACTGGCGCGCGCGAAGAAAGCCGCGTTCCTGCACGCCTCGACGAGCGAGGTCTACGGCGACCCCGAAGTGAGTCCGCAGCCTGAAAGCTATTGGGGTCACGTGAATTCTATCGGCCCGCGCAGCGTTTACGACGAGGCCAAGCGTTTTTCCGAAGCGCTCGTGATGGCCTATCACCGCAGCTACCGCCTGGATACGAAGCTCGTTCGCATTTTCAACACGTACGGCCGCCGCATGCGCCTCGAAGACGGCCGCGTGATCCCCAATTTCATGACGCAGGCCCTCCTGGAAAAGCCGCTCACCATATACGGCAAGGGAAGCCAGACGCGCAGCTACTGCTACGTCGACGACCTCGTGCGCGGCATCGAGAAGGCCCTTTTTTCGAAGCTGCATTTGCCGGTGAATCTCGGCAATCCGAACGAAATGTCGGTGCTCAAGCTCGCGAAGCTGATCTTAAAAATGTCAGGCTCGCATAGCCCGATCGTCTACCGGTCTCTGCCGACCGACGACCCGCAGCAGCGCTGCCCCGATATCGCGCTGGCCAAGCGTACGCTCGGCTGGAAGCCGGCCGTCGCCCTCGAAGACGGCCTCGAAGAGACGCTGCAGTATTTCCGCGAAGAGATCGGCCGGGCGCGGAACTGATGCCGCAGGACGCGCAGCCCCGCCTTTCGGTCGTCATCCCGATCTACAACGAGGAAAAGACCATTCTCGACGCGCTCGAACGCATCGAGGCCTACCGCGCCGTCAAAGGCCAGTCATGGGAGATCATCGTCGCCGACGACGGCTCCACCGACCGTACGGCCGCGCTCGTGAAAGAGTTTATCCGGTCGCGCGCGCTGTCCCACGTGCGGCTCATTTCCTACGACCACAACCGCGGAAAGGGCCATGCGGCGCGTATCGGCATGACGGCCGCGACGGCCGAAAACGTGCTGATGACCGACGTCGACCTCTCGACGCCGATCAAGGAGGTCGACAAGCTCGTGAACGAGCTCGAACGCGGCGCCGACGTCGCCATCGGCTCGCGGGCCAAGCGCGCGCGCGGCGCGGACGTGCGGCAGAGTTTCAAGCGCGCGTTGTCCGGGCGCATTTTCAACCTCATCGTGAAGCTTTTCGTGCTGCGCGGGCTTGACGATACTCAGTGCGGCTTCAAATGCTTCCGCCGCAAGGCCGCGCTCGACCTCTTCGGCGCGCAGAAGCTCGACGGCTTCAGCTTCGACGTCGAGGTGCTGTACCTGGCCCGCAAAAAAGGCTACCGCATAGCCGAGGTCCCGGTCATGTGGAGCCAGGGCGAGCACAGCAAAGTCGACGTTTTCCGCGATTCGTTCCGCATGACCGGCGACCTTTTCCGCATCAAGGCGCTGCACGGCTAAACATCCCGTTGACCGCCTGCGTAACCTCGTAGGTTACGCATAATCGAAAACCTAGTTTTTGAGAGTGGCGAGTTCGCGTTGGGTATCCCGATAATTTTTTACGAATCGCGCATACTCCTTCGGATTTATATCGAGCACGTCTTTGAAGCGGCATAAGTGATGCGCTCCGGATTGATTTTCTGTGTATTCGGAAAACGAGGAATGGGGCCAAGCGCTCGGATTTCGGACCAACCCCGCTGATGTCGGATTTAAATGAACGTATCGTGTCAAATGGAGCAATTGATCATCGCTTTCTACGAGAACGCTTTTGAAACGTCCTACCCATAAAGGCCCTTTCCTGCGACGGGAAAGATTGAAATAACGTGCGTAGGAGTTTGAAAGATTGGACATAAAGATCTGGACGCCTTTTTCCGTCCTTTGCCGGACAACCAAGTGGATATGGGTGGGCATGATGCAGTACGCGATGATTTGGACGAGATGCTCGGACTTGGAGTGAATTTCGAATAAGCGCTCATCGGGATCGGTCCGTCGTATTTTATGTATTCTTAACAAATCGCAAAGCCGTGCGGATTTTTCTTTCAGTGAGTAATAAAGAATCGAGCGTCTCATTCGTATATAGTCTTTATCGCTGCCGAATATCACGAAACCAGCGATGCTTTTGTTCATCACGTGGTAAATTTCCCCGTTAACCAAAGACGATTTTCTCATCTGGCACCTCTTCCCTCTTTTGCGTAACCTACGAGGTTACGCAGGTCTCACTATACCTGACGACGGATAGGGTGATATCCGGTCATGGTAATTAAAATATTTATTTATCTAACATTTTGCGTAACCTCGTAGGTTACGTAGTTGGTATGAACGCAATCGACTTCAGGCCTTATTTGGGCTAAAATTGATAAGTGAAGTTTAAAGTCTTCGTCTTATTGCTCTTGGTGGTGTTCATGTCCCAGACGGCTCTTCCCAACGAAGTCCCAGCCCACTCGAACCGCCTGGCCCGAGAGAAAAGCCCCTACCTGTTGCAGCACGCGAACAACCCGGTGGACTGGTATCCTTGGTCCCATGAAGCGTTTAAAAAAGCGAAGGACGAGAACAAGCCTATCCTGCTTTCCATCGGCTATTCGACCTGCCACTGGTGCCACGTGATGGAGCGCGAATCGTTCGAGGACGAAAAAACGGCCAAGCTGATGAACGAACATTTTGTGTCGGTGAAAGTCGACCGCGAAGAGCGTCCCGATATCGATTCGGTCTACATGAACTACGTGACCGCGACGACCGGCTCGGGCGGCTGGCCGATGACGGTGTTCCTGACGCCGGACCAGAAGCCGTTTTACGGCGGCACGTATTTCCCGCCAGCGGACCGCTACGGCATGCCGGGGTTCAAGACGCTGCTGGCTTCCATCGCCGACGCCTGGAAGACGCGTCAAGACGAGATCACGCGCTCGGCGGACTCGGCCGTCGCGTATCTCAGCGCGGCGCCGGCCCGCGCGGACAAGACCGCGCTCGACGCGGCCGTGTTCGACAAGGCATTCGACTACTACGATCGTTCGTTCGACGCGGAGCGCGGCGGCTTCGGCGGGGCGCCCAAATTTCCGCGCAGCCACGCGCTTTCGTTCCTGCTCCGGTACTGGAAGAGGACCGGCAATGCCAAAGCCCTCGAGATGGTGAAGTCCACGCTCGACGCGATGCTCCGCGGCGGCATCTACGACCAGCTTGGCGGCGGTTTCCATCGCTATTCGACGGACTCCCTGTGGCGCGTGCCTCATTTTGAAAAAATGCTCTA
>CAZCVC010000103.1:0-4720 GCA_964502045.1 uncultured Planctomycetia bacterium
CGGAGAGAGTAGCCGTGTTGTGCGTGTCGTAGAAATCAAGGTTGCCGGTGTTGACCGTGAACTGGCCGTCGAGGCGGAACGTCCAGTCCGGACAGACCGGATGGGCGGCGTAAGCGTTCACGATCTCCTGATAATCTTCGCGGCGTTCGTCCAAAGAGCGGATGCCGTTTTGGTCGATCGTCCGTTTGTCTTGGAAATTCTTGTAGAGAAAAATTCCTTCCAGGCCCCAGGACCAGGCGTCCTTGCTCTGGGACTCGAAGCTCAGATTGGCTTTATGGCCGGTGAAATCTTTTTCGCGCTGCTCGGTCACCTGCGCGCGCGGGTCGAACTGCGATAAGAGCGATTCGTAATTCGGATATTCGCGTTCGAAGAAGCGGTAGCCGGCGCGGACTTCGTCGCGCTGCGTTTTCGTCTCGAGCGTCGTCCAGGCCGTCTCGAGGCCGCCGCCGATGTCGCGGTAATCGTAAAGCCCCTCCCCGAAATTCTCATTCGACGCTTCGTTGACCCACACCCAGTCGGTAAAAAATAGAGGGCGGATCACCCATGTTTTCGTGACGTTCCACTTGAGCGCGGTCGTGAGGCTTTGTGACATCGTTTCCTGGGTCGAGCGGCCGCCTTCTTCCTGGGCGACGACCTGGCTGGAGCGGTTGTAACTGCCGCTGTAAAGATTGATCCAGTAAAGCGTGTCCTTGATGAGAGTCAGGTTGGGAGAAATGGACCACTGGTCGTCGGTGCTGAGGATGCCGTCATTGCCGCTCACTTCGGAGTAGCCGCCTAAAAGCTGCGCGTCGATCAGATAAAAGAAGGCGTCCTTTTCCAGGGCGTGGGCCGGAAGCGCCGAAACGGCGGTCAGGATAAAGATCACTGAAAAATAATGTAAAGGCGCAAAAAAGCGGAATTTACCGGCAGGATCCATAGCGGAATTATTACCATGAGGGGCCGGAAATGTAAAGAGTCATTTTTGACAAATGGGAGAGCGTCAGATAGACTAACGTCATGCCCAATAACACCCCCCCGACCTTTCAGCCGGACGCCCCGGGACGCGGAAAAGCGCTGCTTTTCCTGGCCCTGTTTTTGACCGCTCAGGCTTCCGCCGCCTGGGCCGGTACGGCTTTGACGTCTCCGGCGGCAGGCGCCCAGGGCCAGACGGTTTCCGGAGCCGCGTATCCGGCCTCCGATTCGACCTCCACGCCGCAGCAGATGTCGCTGTCAAAGGTCTCCGGCAAGGTCTCCGTCAAACGGGAAGGCGCGCTTCTTTTTGAGGACGCCCGCGACCGGCAGACGGTCAAGGTCGGCGATACCATTAAAGTCGACGAAGGCGCCTGTGATCTGATCCTCGAAAACAACACGACGCTGACGCTCGCACCCGGCACGACGCTCGGCATCACTCAGGCGACCTATGACCAGCTTTCCAAGAACCGCACGACGCTGCTCAAGCTCGATGTCGGCCGCCTGAAGGCGGTCGTCGGCAAGCTTCACGGCGGTTCGCGCTTTGAAGTCACGACGCCGACCGCGCTGGCCGCCGTCCGCGGCACGACGCTGTATCTCGGCGCCGGCACCACGCTCGGCAAACTTTTCACGGAGTTATACGTGGATGAAAGTTCCGGCGGCGTTCTTTTCCGCAACCCGAAGACAGGCGTCGAATTTCTCGTGCCGGCGTTCGGCGGCTCCAATTCGTTCGGCGACGGCAGTTTGCTGGCGCCGCGCATCATGAACGAGCTCGAACGCAAACAGTTCGTGGACCACTGGGAAAACCAGGTGAACGAGGTCCTCGCGCAGCTTCAGATCGAAGAACAGGCCAATGCGTCCGAAGGCGAAGAGGACGGCGAGGGATCGACCGATGACGCGAAAAAATCCGAACAGAACACTTCCGGCAACGCCGCGCTCGAAAAGCTTCTGAAGCTGCTTCAGCGCTACAACGACAATCTCGCGGTGATCGGCCCGCTTTTCTTGAACGCGGTCCAGGACTTGAAAGACTTGAACGACATCGAAGTGCCCGACGTCGAGATCTTATCCGCCATCCGCGCGGACCTGCTCGAGAACGTCACGGATCTCGAGGCTGGATCCGAAGATCTGCTCGACCTGCTCTCTTCCGGCGAAGACCTTCACGAGACGCTGCTGGACGACAAGGAAGAGCTGAAAGATCTTCGCAACGAGTTCGGCCTTACCTACATAGAAGCGGCCGGCATTATTCTTAATGACAGCTACGTGGGGCTGGCGCAGGCGCTGGGCCTGGAGTTCGAGGACCTGCTCGAAGCGGCTTACGACGTGCTGCTTGAATACGGCTTCACGATAGTGGAAGCCCAGGAATTACTGCTCGATCTTTTGGAGCGCCAGCACGATCTGAACATCGAAAAAATAGAGGGTAAGGCGGATCAGGCCGAGACGCGGATCAATGCTTATAAGAGCGAGATCCCCGAAACGGGCACTTCCCGCGAACAGGTGCTTCTGCAGAGCGAGGGCCTTTCCGAGATCCTCGCACAAGGCGAAGCGGCCGGCACTCCCGTCAACGAATGGGCCTACGAGACCGTGAAATACGGTCCCACACAGCACTTCGTTTCCCAGGCTTCCGGCAACGGCGATTTGGGTGTCGTGGCGGGGACCGATGCCGAAAGCGAGTTTCTGAACGAGGGCGACGGTCCTGATGCTGAGATCAGCCGCTCCGAGAGCACGAACCGCACGCGCGCGCTCGAAAAAAAGTTCTCTTCAGAAACTATCCAGCATCACGTTGACGAACTCGAAGGTATCCAGGGCGACATCGAGGATCTGGCTGAAGACGCCGACGATATTCTCCGCAACAAAGCGTTCGTCGCCGAAGCTGACGGGCTGCTGAACGAGCTGAATGCCGCTTTCTACGATGAGGCCGACCCGGACTTAGCGAAATATAAGACGCTCGTATCCGACGCCCAAAAGATCGAATTCCTGCGCGCCGTCGAGCGCGAAGCCATCCGCCGCGAGATTCGCAACGAATTGGACCGCATTAAGGGCGATCTGACCTTCGAGCAGCAGCTGGCGCAGGCCGAGCAGACCCTCGACGCGCAGACCGGCAAAGTATTCAAGGACATCCATGGCAACCGCGTGCGTGTCGACCAGTACATTTTCATGCCCAACGGCCAATCGGTCGAAGTGCTTTCGCTGACGTTGCGCACGGCCGAAGGCCCTCAGCGCGGCATTTCGGCGTTCAGTTTCGGGGTCGGCTTCAACCGTCCGCTCACCGAGTCCGACGGCCTTCTGCGCGATCTGCCGTGGGGCGACTATGTGAACGTCGTCGAAGACTATCAGGTCTCTGAACGTTTGGATTACGACGCCTACGATCCGCATTACGAGCAGTATATCGTTCACGAACACAACCCGGACCTCGCGCTGGGTGAAAACGCGCTCTATCCTCGCAGCTTCTATGCCGAATTCCGCAATCCGCAGGGCGACCGCGAAGGCAGCGACGTGATCCGCTTCAGCGAGACGTATTCCGATCCTCTGACACTCGAATTCGAATCCGAAGAAGAGGGTGAGGAAGGGTACTATCCCCCCGTCGAAGTGCTCGTGCAGGGCCGCGAAACCGACGCAATGCTGGTCACGCCGTTCGAAGGCGACAGCCTCGAGCACGTCGTCTCTTTCGACGTTTGCAAGCAGAGCTACAGCGAAACGCTCTACGTGAACGGCGAAGAAACGGATTACTACCGAGATGAGAACGAAGACGGCGGCGACGGCGTCCAGACCGGAAATTTTGACGACCAGGTCAACGACAGCGGCTTACAGAGCCTTGACTATTACCGCAACCTTCCCGAGAATCGGGACGGGGACACGTCCGAGCATCTGCACCCGGCCTACTTCCATGACAAATTCATCGTCGGCGAAGACGAGGAAGAGCGCACTCTGATAGGCCTGCTCATCCCGATCGACAACCAGGGCAAGGTTATCGACGCCCCCGGTTTCACGATCCGCGGCATCCGCGACCTGGTCGCGCCAAACCCGCTGGTCAACGACGGCAACTACAATCTCGAAGTGATGTTCTTCTACGGCCATGACGAGGAGGTTTACAACGAAACGACCGGGGAGTACGACCGGCATTTCGCCAGCGACTTCGAGATCGACACGATCATCACACCCGAGATCTTCAAGCCCTACGGCACCTCCAACAACAGCACGCTCTTTCCAGCCGCGTTTTACGAAGACGGCGACGGCTACCAGGAAGAATAACCGCCTCAGGCCCGTTTGGGCTTGACTTCGTCCGGCACCCTCCCTATAATATCCAAAAATTAACAGGAGGCCCTTTTAAATGAAGAAGTTTTCAGTAGTAGCGCTTGTCGCATTATTTTCCGTTATCCTCGTTTCCCCGTCGTTCGCCGAGAACACCAATGATGCCGGCAACAGCGTCACGGGTTTCTTCAAAAGACTTTTCAATTATCCGGTAAAGGCCACGAAGGGCGCGGCCGAGACTACGGCCAACACGCTGAACAACACCGGCGAGAAGGTCCTTTCCAACACCGGAGATAACCTTTCTCAGGGTAAAGTCGGCGAGGCGATCGTTCAACCCGTGGTCGGTTCGGCGGAGACGATCGGTCAGACCGCTTCTGAGACGGTCCAAATTCCCGTAAAGTCGGCTGAAGAAGACAAAGCTTAATTTCTAAAGTAGTTTTACGAGGAGTTTGCGGTCCGCAAGATCGCAAACTCCTTTTTTTTCTGTGCAGCCCGTAAAGAAAAGAGAAAATCATGTCCCTGG
>CAZCVC010000103.1:4730-5416 GCA_964502045.1 uncultured Planctomycetia bacterium
TCGCCGAAGGCCGCCTCTGTTATTGGAGCCGATCCCGTCAGAAGTTCTGGCTCAAGGGCGAAGAGTCCGGCAATTTTCAGATCCTCAAAGAGCTTTACGTTGACTGCGACATGGACTGCCTGGTCGCCAAGATCGAGCAAGACATCAAGTCCGCGATGATCGCGAAGGATGAGGTGAAGCTTTCCGTCACGCGTTTCCTGAAATCGGCGCTGAAGTACGCAGCCATCGAAAAAAAGGTCGAGGCGTTGAGCGACGCCGATGCACAGGCCGTGATCCAGAAGCAGATCAAGCAGCGCAAGGAATCCATCGATCAGTTCACCAAGGGCGGACGCACGGACCTCGCGGAGAAGGAAATGAAGGAGGCCGCAGTGCTCGAGGCCTACCTGCCGAAGCAGATGTCCGACGCCGATCTCGACGCAATGGTGGAGGCCGAGGTCAAGGCGCAGGGAGCTTCGACCAAGAAGGATTTCGGCCGCATGATGAAAGCGCTGACCGAAAAAGTCGCGGGGCAGGCGCCCCCAGCGCGTATCAGCGAAAAACTGAACAAAATTCTGCAATAAAACGGAGAAACCGCTCATGAACATGCGCAAGCCTTTTGTCGCCATCATCGGCGCGGGCCAGGTCGGGGCCACGACGGCCCAGAGGATACTCGAAAAAGGGATCTCGGACGTCGTGCTGTTCGACGT
>CAZCVC010000104.1:0-5287 GCA_964502045.1 uncultured Planctomycetia bacterium
TATCGAGGGCGGCGCTTCGAAAGATTTCGCGCACGTGAAGGCGTTCATGGCAGCCGACGAAGGACTTTGGAAGGCGCTCATGGAAAAGATCGTGAGGGCGACCGTCGAGCACCTGAACCTGCAGGCCGAGGCCGGCTGCCAGGCGCTGCAGATATTCGACAGCTGGGCCGGCATCCTTTCGGCAGAAGAATATAAGAGGTACGCCCTGCCGTACACGCAGGCGCTCATTGCGGGGCTGCACAAAAACGTGCCTGTCATTCATTTCGGCACGCGCACCGGAAATTTTATCGAGCTGATGCGCGAAGCCGGCGGCGACGTCATCGGAGCCGACCATCGCATCGGCCTGGCCGACGCCTGGAAAAAAATCGGAGACGACTGCGCCATTCAGGGCAATCTCGATCCCGAAATTCTCTGCGGCCCGATGCACATCGTCCGCACGCATGTCGAACGCATCCTGAAAGAAGCCGGCGGCCGGCCCGGACACATTTTCAATCTGGGCCACGGCGTTCTTCCGCGCACGCCCGAAGATAACGTCATCGACTTGGTCCATATGGTGCACGAACTGAGCCAAAAAAAAGTTTAAGCCGTGAACAAAAATACCGCCGTGATGCTGATAGGTTTTGGCGGCCCGACCGGCATGGCCGAAGTGCGTCCCTTTTTGCAGAGCGTTTTAAAGGGCGTCCAAGTCCCTCAGGTCCGCTTCGACGAAGTCACGCGTCATTACGAACTATTCAATGGCATATCTCCTTATAAATCAATCACTTACATTCAGAAGCAGGCGCTCGAAGAAGAGTTCAAAAAACGCGGCTTGGACCTGCCTGTGTTCGTCGGTTTCCGCCATTCCTCGCCGTCCTTGGGGGACACGCTGCTTGAAATGAAACACCGGGACATCCATAAGGTCATAGGCTTCGTGCTCTCGTCGCTGCGCTCGTACGCGAGCTTCGAAAAATACGTCGAGCGGGTCGAGGAAGCCAAACAGCAGACAGGAGCCGGGGGCATAAACTTCGTTTACACCGACGCGTTTTACGAGCACCCGCAATTCATCGAAGCGCAGACCGACGAAGCGCGGAAAGCGATTTCTAAGATACCGCCGGCCGAGATGGGGCAGACCTATTTCATTTTTTCCGCGCATTCCATCCCAACGCCGATGGCCGCCGCCAGCGGCTACGACCGCCAGCATGAGAAAGTTTCGGCGCTCATCGCGGCCGTCCTCGGCGCCACTTCGTGGAAGCCCGCTTACCAGAGCCGCAGCGGCAGGCCCGGCGATCCATGGCTTGAGCCTTCGGTCGAAGACGTCATCAAAAATATCGACCGCGCCAAATTCAAGCACGTCGTCCTGGTATCGGCCGGCTTCCTCTGCGACAACGTCGAAGTCCTCTACGACCTGGATCACGACTGCCGTCTTCTCTGCGAAAAACTCGGGTTCTCGTATCACCGCGCCAAGACTGTCACTGCGCATCCAAAGTTCATCGGGCTCGCGGCGGACCTCGTCGCGAAGAAGCTATGAGCGCCCGTATCGCCGTTATCGGCGGCGGCGTGTCGGGACTGGCTGTCGCGTATTTTCTTTCCCAATCAGGCAACCGGGATGTGGCCCTGTTCGAAGGTAGCGCGCGGCTCGGCGGTACCGTCGAAACCGAACGGACCGACGGTTTCCTTCTCGAAAAAGGCCCCGACGCGTTCCTGACCGAAAAGCCCGAAGCACTGGCGCTTTCCTCGGCGCTGGGACTCGAAAACGACCTCATCGGCACGCGCGCCGAAAACCGCCGCAGCTTCATCGCCCGCGGAAACCGGCTTTTGCCGGTGCCTGAAGGTTTTTATCTGATGGCGCCGCTCGATACGGGCGCTTTTCTAAGGTCCTCGCTTGTTTCCTGGCCGGGGAAGCTCCGCATGGCTTCCGAATTTTTCCTTCCGAAAAAAACATCTGATGCCGACGAAAGTATCGGCGCTTTCGTACGGCGGCGTTTCGGCCGGGAAGCCCTCGACCGCATCGCTCAGGCCATGCTTGGCGGCATCTATACCGGTGATCCCGAACATTTGAGCCTGCGCGCGACGATGCCGCGTTTTCTCGAGCTTGAGCAGAAGTACGGCAGTGTCATTCGCGGGCTTCGCGCCGAAGCGGGGAAGAAGGAGGCCGCGGCCGCCAGCGGTCCGCGCTACGGACTTTTCGCTTCTTACCGCGGCGGCATGCAGACTTTGACGGACGCGCTTGTCCGGGCTCTGCCGGAGGGCGTCGCGCAGACGTCGCGAGCCGCAAAAAAAATCGCGTTCGACGCAGGGAAAGGGGAGTGGCGCGTTGATTTCGAGGACAGCTCAAGCGAATTTTTCCGCGCCGTATGCCTGGCCTTGCCGGCACGCCGCGCCGCCACACTTTTGAAAGAGAACCGCCCGCTGCTCGCCGAAAAATTATCGCAAATTTCCTACGAATCGGTGATGACGCTCAATCTCGCCTACGAAAGAAAGCATATTTCTAACCCGCTCAATGGTTTCGGATTTGTCGTGCCGCAAGTCGAGAAAAAAACGGTCATCGCTTGCTCGTATTCGAGCCAAAAATTTGAGGGAAGGGCCCCCGAAGGGCGCGTGCTTCTGCGCGCGTTCGCCGGCGGCGCCTTCGGCCGCGCCCAGTTCGAAAAGGACGACGCCGAGGTGCTGAAATCGGTCTTGTCCGAGCTCGCCGCCTGGCTCGGTATCTCCGGAAAACCGCTCTTCACCCGCTTGAAACGCTACCCGAACGCTATGGTACAATACGGTCTCGGACACCTGCAGCTCGTGTCCGGAATACGCTCGCTCGTCTCGGAAACGCCGGGACTCCATCTGGCCGGTTCGAGTTACGCCGGCGCCGGGATCCCCGATTGCGTGCGCGAGGCCGAAAGCGAAGCGAAAAAAATTTCAACGTTCATCCACGAAAACGAGGCTTTCCATGCTTAAACTGTACTGCTTTCCGCGTTCCGGCAACTCGCGCGAGGTGAAGCTCGCGCTCCACGAGAAAAACGTCCCGTTCGAGACCGTCAACACGCACGCTCCCGATTTCAACAAGGAAGACGCCGATTTCAAGAAGGCGAGTCCCAAGGGCAAAGTCCCGGCCATCATCCACGGCGACGTCTACATGGCCGAAGCCATCGACATCAACCAGTACCTCGACGAGAAATACCCGGCGCCGGCGCTTCTGCCGAAGGATCCCGCGCAGAGGAAGTTCATCCTCGAGTGGATCGCCGACAGCGACAAGCGTTTCGTTCTCAAGATCGGCCTGCTCGTCATCGAATGCCTGCTGAAGCCCAAGGACCAGCAGAAAGAGGAGACCAAAGAGAAGCTTCGCGCCGAGATCGCCGCGTTCCTGCACGACATAGACGCGATGGTGAAGGACCGCGAATACCTTTTCGGCGAGTTTTCGCTGGCCGACATCTCCGTGACGCCGCACATCGCGGCGCTCCCGATACTGGGCACCGCCATCCCGGCCGACTGCAAGCATGCCGCGGCGTGGTTCGCGCGCGTCCAGCAGAGGCCGAGTTTCAAGCTATCCGCGTCGTAAAACTCTCATGAAGCTCGAAAAATTCAAGATCGTCGCCGGCCTGCTCGGGTTCACCGTGCTCGGTCTCGTGATGCTGCTCGTCCGCGAGAGCGAAGGCCGCGTCGCCGCGGAGACCAAGCTGAACGACCTGAAGTATAAACTGGAGACTGCAGCGAACGATAACCAGACACTGGCGATGGACCTGCGCGGCAACATCCATGATCTGGAGACCAAGATCACGGACATGACCGAAAAGCACGACCAGGAAATGGCCGAAAAAGCCGAAGAGATCCGCAAACTGCACGAAGAGATCGACGACGCTGCGAAAAAATACGACGGCGAGGTCGGCCGTTCGAAAGCCGAACGCCAGGACCTCGAAGCCAAAGCGCAGGCCGATACGGCCCGCCTCAACAAGGCCATCAAGGAAAAAAGCGAAAAGCTCGGCGAGCTCGGCGATGATCTTGAGAAGGCGTCAGCGCGCTACTCGAAGCTGCTGCGTGAAAAAGAAGCGATCGAGGCGAAAGTCATCTCCACGGACGCCGAAGTATCCTCCCTGAAGAGCGAATTGAAAAAAGCGCAGCGCGAGATTGACCGTCTGAAGGAAGCGATCGCGGCGCTGACGAAAGCGCCCGAAACGGCTCATGACTGACGCCCCGGTCTCCGGGAAAAACGTCGAGCTTTCGGTCACCAAGACCGCTTACGGCGGCGACGGCATAGCGCTCTTGGACGGCAAGGTCTGCTTCGTCGAGGGCGCGCTTCCCGGCGAACGGGTGCTGGCGCGCGTCACGGCCGACAAAAAGAATTTCCTGCGTGCTTCGGTCGTGAAAGTCCTCGAACCTTCTCCGTCCCGCATCGAACCCACCTGTGCTTATGCCTCCAACTGCGGCGGCTGCCAATACCTGCACGCAAACTATGCCGAAGAACTGCGCCTGAAAGAGTCCCAACTCGCCGAAATTTTCCAGACCCTGCCGGATACCGCCGGGCGCATCCGGCCTATCACGCCGTCCGACCGCGAATACGGCTATCGCAACAGCGTGACGATGCACCCGATCTTTTCGGGCAAGAAACACAGCGCGACGATGGCCTACATCGGCAAAGACAACGTCTCCAGGATCCCCGTGAAAACCTGCCTCATCGCCGATCCCAAATTTGGGCCGGTTTTTGGCCGCGAGTATCCGGTCAAAAAGGGGACGGACAAGATCACGTTCAAGCTCTCCGAGACCGGCGCCATCGTGCCGGACGTCGAGGAGATCTTTTTCCGCGTCAAACTCGGCGGCGAAATCTTTCTCGTGAGTTCGAAAGGTTTTTTTCAAAATAACCTGTATGTCGCCGCCAAACTCGCCGAAAAGGTCGCGTCGTGGGTGCGAACCGTCGCGCCCGACTTGTTCTTCGACCTGTACTCCGGCGTCGGCACGTTTTCGGTGCTCTCAGCGCGGGACGTTCCGGCCGTCATCGCCGTTGAGGAAAGCGGGCCGAGCGTGCAGGCGCTCCGCATGAACGCCGCGGAGAGGAACCGGCCGGGTTGGCGCGTATTCGAGGGCAAGACCGAAAAAATATTTCCGAAGTTATGGGAAACGGAGGAGACCCCGCACGCCTTCGTGCTGTTGGACCCGCCGCGGCAGGGTATCACGCCGGATTTCGCGCGTTTTTTGGCCCAGGTGCCGGCCGCCGCGATCGCTTACGTCTCCTGCGACCCCGCGACGCTGGCGCGCGACCTGAAGATCATCCTGGCCGGCGGCCGCTGGCGCGTCGAGGAGATAGCGCCTTTCGACATGTTCCCCC
>CAZCVC010000105.1:0-5249 GCA_964502045.1 uncultured Planctomycetia bacterium
CATGTCCGACAAGAGAATGCCGGCTTCGCGTTCCGAAATTTTTCCCGACGCCGGGTCCATCAGCGCGTCATCGAGCAGCGTTACGAGGTCCGCGCGGAAAATGACGTCGCGGTCGTCGAGATCGATGCCGAACACGCGCGATTCGAGCGGCGCCAGGCCCGTGTAAAATTCCATCGGGTCGTAGCCGAGCAGCGACAGGCACGCGATCTCCGGCGACGGCTCGAGCGACGGCGGCACGAACGAAACGCTCTGCACCCGTCCCCGGCGGGCCAGCTCGTCCATCACCGGCGTCTTCGCGGCCTCGAGCGGCGTGCGGCCCATCAGATCGGCGAGCGGCTCGTCGGAAAGCCCTTCACAGACGAATAAAAGATGTCTCAACTTAGAACCCCATGCGTTTCAAGATCACGTCCATGCGAGCGGGCAGAGACTTCGGCATTTTCACCGAAGCGAGCGCGCGGTCCGGGTCTTTCAACCCATGGCCGGTCAGCACGCAGACGATCACGCTTTTCTTTTTGCGGTTACGTTTGGACTTTTCAAAATACCGTTCTTTTTTCAACTTCAGGATGCCCGCCACGCTCGCGGCGCTGGCCGGCTCGGCGAAAATGCCTTCCTTCTGCGATAAAATTTTGTACGCGTCCAGGATCTCTTTGTCGGTCACCGCGCGGATCAGCCCGCCCGATTCCTGCCGGGCCGCGACGGCTTTGCTCCAGCTGGCCGGATTGCCGATCTTGATCGCGGTCGCGATCGTCCTGGGTTTTGCGACCGCCTTGCCGTGAACGATGGGCGCGGCGCCGGCCGCCTGGAACCCGAGCATGACCGGTTTCGATGCGACTTTCTTTTTCTCAAAATATTCGCGATACCCTTTCCAGTAGGCCGTGATGTTGCCGGCGTTGCCGACCGGGATCGCATGAAAATCCGGGGCCTGCCCGCCAAGCTGGTCGCACACCTCGAACGCGCCGGTCTTCTGCCCTTCGATGCGGTACGGGTTCACCGAATTGACCATCGTGACCGGGTATTTGTCGGATATCTCGCGCACGAGGCAGAGCGCGTCGTCAAAATTGCCTTTCAGCGAGATCACGTTCGCACCGTGGATCAGCGCCTGGCTCAGCTTGCCGAGCGCGATCGCGCCCTCCGGGATCAGCACGACGCAATGGATGCCGGCGCGCGCCGAGTACGCGGCCGCCGACGCCGACGTGTTGCCGGTCGAGGCGCAGATCACGACCCGCGCGCCGCTTTCCTTGGCCTTTGACAGCGCCATCGTCATGCCGCGGTCCTTGAACGAACCGGTCGGATTGAGCCCTTCGTATTTCAGGAACACGTTCTCGCCGAGGATCTTCGAAAGATGGTTCGCATACACGAGCGGCGTGTTGCCCTCGTTCAGCGTGACGACCGGCGTCGCGGCGCCGACGGGCAGGAACGCCCGGTATTTTTCGATGAGCCCAGGCCATAGCATCAGGATTCGACCCGTATCACCGTCGTATTGCGGCTGACCGCGCGGGCGGCATGGATCTGCTTCAGCGCCTTGCGGATGTTCTTTTCTGCGGCTTCGTACGTGAGGATGATGACCGGCACCGATTTAGAACGATGCGATTCCTTCTGATTCACGCTCAGGATAGAGATCTGATTTTTGCCGAGCGTCTGCGTGATGATGCCCAGCACGCCGGGCTTGTCGGCGACCTGAAAGCGCAGATAATATTTCGAGACCGTCTCCTCGACCGGCAGGATATTTTTCTTTTCGAGCGTCGACGGCACGACCGTGACGGCGCGGTCCTCGAGCGAAATACGGCGCGCGATGTCGACAACGTCGCTCATGACGGCACTGGCCGTCGGCATCTGTCCCGCGCCGCGCCCGTAAAACAACAGGTCGTCGGACTGGTCCCCGTGCACAAACACGGCATTGTACACGCCGCGCACGTTCGCGAGCGGATGGTTGAACGGCAGAAGCGTCGGATTCACACGCAGCTCCAGGCCCTTCGGCTGTTTTTTCGCGACGGCCAGCAGCTTCACGACGTATCCGAGCCCGCGCGCGTATTCGATGTCTTCTTTCTCGAGCTTGCGGATGCCTTCAATGTGGATCTTCTTGAACGGGATCACCGAACCGAACGCGAGACGCGCCAGCACCGCGAGCTTGTGCGCCGAATCCACGCCGTCGATGTCGAGGCCCGGGTTGCGCTCGGCGTAACCCTTCGCCTGCGCCTCGGCCAGCGCTTCGCGGAAATCCATGCCTTTGCCCGACATCTTCGTCAGGATGTAATTGCAGGTGCCGTTGACGATGCCGAGAAAATGAGAAATTTCGTTGGAGACAAGTCCTTCCTTCACGGACTTGATGATCGGGATGCCGCCGCAGACGCTGGCCTCGAAGCCGAGCTTGCAGGAATAGCGGTCGGCCAACGCGAAAATGGCTTCGCCGCTTTCCGCCAGAAGCGCCTTGTTCGCCGTCACGACGTGCTTGCCGGTCTCGAACGCCTTGCGGATGATCGATTGGGCCGGATGGATGCCGCCGATGAGCTCGATGAGGATGTCGATGCCGGGATCCGAAGCCACGGACATCGCGTTCGTCGTCAGAAGCGACCGGCGCACCTTCACGGCGCGGCGGCGCGAGGACGAGCGGACCGCGATCTTTTTCAGCACAAGGCGAACGCCGGTCTTCTTTTCGATGGCCGCCGCTTTGGACTGCAATATCTTGTAAACGCCGGAGCCGACGGTCCCGAGACCGACCAGTCCCAACCGCACTTCATTTTTCAATTTTGGCCTCATTTTACGTCCTTGTTTTTCGTCTTAACTCTATGAAAAATAGGGACTTAAATTTTAACAAATAAGGCACTTCATTTCACTGATTATTTTTGGGCGGAAAGACCCATAGAAGGGAAAAATCGGGATGGTGAGATTCGAACTCACGATCTCCTGCACCCCAAGCAGGCGCTCTAGGCCAAGCTGAGCCACACCCCGTTAAATAAAAGATTTCCGGCCGGCTTATTCTATCTTAATCCAACTCGCGGCGAAAGCCCGAATGCATCAGGGCTTTGATGGTTTCTTTGGGATTTTTGTTTTGAAACAATATTTTATAAACCGCCTCGGAGATAGGCATCGAGACTTTGTATTTTTTCGAGAGCTCATGGAGCGACCGGCACGTCTCGACGCCCTCGACGACCATTTCCGACGATTTCAAAATGGCGCTCAGTTTACGACCCTTGCCAATCTCTTCTCCGAATGAACGGTTGCGGCTGTGGGGGCTGAGACACGTCGTCGCCAGGTCCCCGAGACCCGAGAGGCCCATGAACGTCTCGCGGTTGGCGCCCATCACCTCGCCGAGGCGCGCCATCTCGGCGACGCCGCGGGCGAAAAGCGCCGCGCGCGTGTTGCAGCCGAAGCCGAGACCCTCGCCGATGCCTGCGGAGATCGCGATCACGTTCTTGATGGAGCCTCCGAGCTCGATGCCCAGCACGTCGTGGCTTTCGAACAGGCTGAAATAGTCGGTCGTGAAAATATCGCGCACTTCGCCCGTGAAATCGACGTCGCGCGAAGCTACCGAAACCGCGACCGGCATTTTTTTGGCGACTTCGCGCGCGATGCTGGGCCCGGAGACGACGGCCAGCCGCACCTCTCCCAGCTCTTCGCGGATGACCTCGGACATCACTTTCAGCGAACTGACTTCGATGCCCTTGGCGACGCTGATGAAGGACTTGTTCTCGATGTTCTCGTATTTGATCTTTTTGACGACGCTGCGCATGTACTGCGAAGGCGTGGCAAGCACCAGGTGCCGGGACGCGGCGACGGCCTCAGACAGGTCGGAGGTGAGACGAATGGATCTCGGCAGTTTGAAGCCGGGAAGGAACTTTTTGTTCTCGCGTTTCTTGTGCATCGCGGTGACGTAAGGCGCATAGTTCCACCAAAGGGTCACGGTATACCCTTTGCCGGCCAGCACCAGAGACAAAGCGGTGCCCCAACCTCCATCGCCAATCACTGTGATATTCGTATCTTTTGGGGACATAAATAGTTATGGCAGTATATCAAAACGGCCCGGGAATGGTCAAAGCAATTTGAGCTGAAAAGCGATTAAAGCGGGGGTAATTTGCCTGTGGGGATATTCGGGGAAAGCATGTCGAACTTGATGCTATGCATGAACACCACGGCGAATATTCTCAGATCTTGCACGACGTAAAAACTGCCGATCACGCGGTAGATCATCTGCCCCATGCCGGTCTTGGGGTCCACCATTTTACGGATGGAGACGTGACGGTCTTTTTTCTGGTAGGCGCGCGCGGTCACATCGTTCCAATTCTTCATTTTATCCGCATCCATAAACGGGCTCTGTTCGGAGACGTAATAGGCGAATTTCTTCTCGGCGCGGGCGGTAATACCGTCCTGCCGGATCATCTCCACGATCTGGAGATTTTTCCGCTTATGGTTCTCAGAAGTTGATGTTTTAATGCAGATTTCTCTCATATTTAACCTTTTAATATTAGATACTAAAGAACTTAAATAAGCAGAATAAAAAAAATTCTACAGGCATAGTATGCCCGATGGTACTAGGGGATTCAAGAACTATATTTATACATCTTTTTTAGTGATTTTCCCCTCTTGGCCCTGTGCAAGACGGGCTATATTCTCCCGGTGGGTCCAGCAAACCAGGAGGAATATCGACACTAAAAGGCCTGTCGCGAGAGGGTCTTTCGGGTACCAAAAACTGGCCAGGACCAGCGCTCCCATCGCCGCCAACGCGCTCAAAGATACGATTTTTGTGCTCAAAATCAGCAGTAAAAAGACACCCAAAGACAGCGCGAACAAAGCCGGGTACGCGGCGCAGAGCGCGCCCGCTCCGGTGGAAACGCCCTTCCCGCCTTTGAAGCCCAAAAAGGGTGTGAAAATGTGCCCCAGCATCGCCGCGACGCCTGCCGTAAGGGCGATCAGGGGCGCCTGGGGATCTCCGGCAAAAAGTACGGCGGCGGCCCCGGCCGGGACAGCCCCTTTCAGGAAGTCGGCAAAGAATACGATAGCGCCGTATTTTTTTCCCAGCACGCGCAACGCGTTCGTCGCGCCGATGTTTCCCGAACCGTGTTTGCGGATGTCTACCCCACCCGCCTTTTTGGCCACGACGTAAGCGGTCGGGAAAGAACCCAGCAAAAACGCGCCGGCAAGGAGCAGTAAGAGCGTGGTCACCGGAGGCCCTCCCGTTGAAAGACTTTTTCGCCGACGCGAATGTAAAGAATGCCGGAAAGCACCGTCAGCGCGACTGTCAGCACAAAAAG
>CAZCVC010000106.1:0-5241 GCA_964502045.1 uncultured Planctomycetia bacterium
CTTTCGATCCAAACCTGTTCGCCTCCGTGCGCGGGCGGAAAAAAGTCGGAAAATATCTCGAAGACGAGAGATCTCCGATGATCAACCGCGGCATCCGCGGCCAGTATCCGCCCGGCTCCATTTTCAAGATCGTGACCGCGCTCGCGGCGCTCGAAAAAGGCAGGCTCCGGCCAAATACCTCGTACCGATGTCCCGGTTTCCTGCTCGTCGGCGGCAAGCGTTTCGGATGCTGGCGCGAAGAAGGGCACGGCCCGCAGGGCTTGATCGAAGCGTTCGCGCATTCCTGCGACGTCTTTTTTTATCTGACCGGGCTGTCGGCCGGCGGCGAGGCGATCGGCCTGCGCGCGATGGACTTCGGTTTTTCGCGGAAAACAGGCATCGACCTGCCTTCGGAAAAGGAAGGGTTCGTCCCGACGCGCGAGTGGAAAAAGAAGAAAAAGCGCCAGGCATGGTTCGACGGCGACACGGCCAACCTCGCGATCGGGCAGGGTTTCCTGCAGGTGACGCCGGCGCAGGCGCTCGTGATGACCGGCATCGTCGCGACCGGCGGAGACCGGCTCGTGCCGCACCTGATAGACAAGATCGACGGGCAGAAGGTCTCGGAACGCCATGGCCTGCGCCTCCGCTTCAACGCGGACCACCTGCGGGCCGTGAAGCAGGGTCTCGACGCGGTCGTTAACACAGAGACCGGCACCGGCCGCCTGGCCCGCGCGCCCGGCCTGCGCGTCGCCGGAAAGACCGGCACGGCCCAGTCGGGGCAGGACGAAGACCACGCCTGGTTCGTCGGCTACGCGCCGGCAAGCGCGCCCAAGATCGCGCTCGTCGTATTCGTCGAGCACGGCGGCCACGGCGGCGTCACGGCCGCGTCGATCGCGCACGATATCTGGCTGTACCTTCAAGGCAGGAATTATCTATGAGTCCCGCCCATCCAACCATGAGCTCTAGAAAATGTACAGGATGGGCGGGATGAGAAAAAAGATAAATTTCAGACATTTCGACAAGGTGCTGTTCATCACGCCGATCCTGATATTCGGGATCGGCATCCTCAGCATTTACAGTGCCTCGTTCAAGGCGCAGCAGACGCTCCATCAGACGCTGGCGATCAAGCAGATGATGTGGATGGGCATCGGCGTGCTGCTCGTTTTTCTGATCATCCGTACGGATTATTTCCGCCTGCTGGACCTGGCCTGGCCGCTGTACACGTTCAGCCTCGTGCTGCTTGTGGCGGTGCTTTTCATGCCGGCGCGGCTCGGCGCGCACCGGTGGATCGGCATCGGCGGGTTCAACGTGCAGCCCTCGGAGATCGCGAAGCTGGCCATCATCCTGATGCTGGCGAGGTTTTTTTCGAACAATCGCCCCGAATTCATTTCGGCCGGGCGCCTCGCGCAGCTTTTCATGATCGTCGGCGTTCCTTTCGCGCTGATCCTGAAAGAGCCGGACCTCGGCACGGGGCTTCTGTTAATACCGGTCTTCCTGTCGATGCTTTATCTCTGGGGGTACAGCCCGAAAAAGATCCTGTTGATGATCGGGCTGGGCCTTCTGCTTTCTCCGGTGCTGGCGCTGTTCCTGAAAGAGTATCAGCGCTCGCGCATTCTCGTGTTCATGAACCCAAACCTCGACCCGCTCGGCGCGGGCTACACGATCATCCAGTCCAAGATCGCGATCGGCTCGGGCGGCTTTTTCGGCAAAGGACTGATGGGCGGCACGCAGAACCGCCTGCAATTCCTTCCGGAAAAACACACTGATTTCATTTTTGGCGTCATCGGCGAGGAAGGGGGATTCATCGCGGCGGCGGTCGTCGTGTTCCTTTTCTGGATCATCGTGCGGCGCGGCTATCAGATCGCGGGGCAGACGCCGGAACGTTTCGGCAGCGCGCTCGCCTGCGGGATCACGACACTTCTGGCGTCGCAGGCCGTGATCAACCTCGGAATGACGATGGGGCTGCTGCCGGTTGTCGGCGTCCCTCTGCCGCTGGTGAGCTACGGCGGCACGTCCGTGATCATGACGATGGTCAGCATCGCCATTTTGATCAATATCAAGATCCACCGGCCTCTATTTTAGTCCAAATATCTCTTTCCCTATAAAATTCTTAACTCATTTATTTTCAGTATGTTATATAAATTAATTTTTATTTAAATTCATTTATAATTATCACTATTGATTGTATTTAACATATAGTATATAATTTTAATCAAGAAAGAACAAAACTAGCTGACAGAAATATGCCATTTTGGGGAATACCCTAATAGACTTATGAAGAAAGTAATCCAAAAACAACTCGGGGAATTGCTGATCGTTTCCAAGATGATCACGCCTCAGCAGCTGGAAGAGGCGTTGAAGATCCAGAATATCAGCGGAGAGCTCATCGGTCAGATCCTCGTGGATCTCGGGCATACCACTGAAGAGGCGATCGCGCTGGCGGTGACGACGCAGTTCGGCCTGCCTTACCTGCCTCTGGCAGGATACGAGATCGACGTCGAAGTCGCGCGCATCATCCCCGAATCACTTGCGCGCCGTTTCTGCCTCATCGCGATCGACCGCGTCGGGTCCATCCTGACGCTGGCGATGTCCAACCCGATGAACGAAAAAGCCCTCGAAGAGGTGGAGGATATTACGGGCCTGAAGGTCCAGATCTTCGTGACGACCTCCACCGATGTCACACAAGCGATCGACCGGGCCTATAAGTCCGCGGGATAATTCCCATGGAAAATCCGCTCAAAGAACGCCTGATCAAAGTCCTTGTCGAACCCGGACTGCTGACGCTTGAAAACCTCGACAAGGCGCTGAAAATCAAAGAGCAGACCAAGGAACGCCTCTGCGACGTTCTCGTGAATCTCGGTTATATTCCCAAAGAAAACATGCTGCAGGCGATGAGCGCCGACCTCGACGTGCCGGTGATACAGCTCTCGCGCTACAAGATCCAGCCCGGCGTCATCTCGCTGGTGCCGAAGAAGATGGCCCAGCGCTACATGCTGATCCCGGTCTCACACCTTGTGGACACGCTGACCGTCGCAATGACGGACCCCCGCAACCTGAACGCCATCGACGACCTCGCGCGCCTCACTCACCTGAAGATCCGCTGCATGATCGCGACCGAAAAGGAGATCAAAGACGCGATCGAGCTCTATCACGGCGAGAACGTGAGCCAGGCGCTGAAGGACATGATGAAGGTGTTCGACGAGGACGGCGGCCTGGTGCTCGAGGACGGCAGCGCCGCCAGCCCCGGCAACACGCAGGAACTGATCCGCATGATGGAAGACGAGCCCATCGTGAAGCTGACGAACTCGATCATTATAGATGCGGTGAAGAAGCGCTCCAGCGACATTTTCATCGAACCCGAAGAGACGTCGATGCGCGTGCGCCTGCGCGTCGACGGTATGCTGCAGGAGGCGATCGTGGCGCCGCGCTCGATGCACGCCGGCGTTGTTTCGCGCGTGAAGGTCATGTCGTGCCTCGACATCGCCGAGCACCGCGTTCCTCAGGACGGGCGCTTCAAGCTCCGCGTCGGCGAAAAGTTCGTCGATTTCCGCGTGTCGGTGCTGCCGACGTATTACGGCGAAAAGGTCGTGCTGCGCGTGCTCGACAAGGACGGCGCGATGCTGGACCTGGACCGTTCGGGCTTCGAACCCGACTCGCTGACGGCGTTGAAAAGATCGGCGAGCCATCCGCACGGGTTGATCGCGGTCTGCGGGCCGACCGGCTCCGGCAAGACGACGACGCTTTACGGCGTGTTGAAACTTTTGGACAAACCCGAAGTGAACATCGTGACCGTCGAGGACCCGGTCGAGTTCCAGATCGACGGCATCAACCAGGTCGGCATCCACGCCGACGGGAAAATGACGTTCGCGGCGGCGCTGCGGTCCATCCTGCGCCAGGACCCCGACATCATCATGGTCGGCGAGATCCGCGATGGCGAGACCGCCGACATCGCCGTGAAGGCGGCGCTGACCGGGCATCTGGTCTTGAGTACGCTGCACGCGACGACGGCGGCCGGCGCCGTGACGCGCTTCGTGAACATGGGCATCGAACCTTTCCTGATCACGTCCAGCATGCTGATGGCCGGTTCGCAGAGGCTGGTGCGCCGCGTCTGCATGAAATGCAAGGAGATGTACGAGCCGTCGCCCGAAGCCGTCCGCCAGCTCGGCATCACGGACGTCCATCTGAAGAACCACAAAGGGAAGGTCCTGTTCGCCCGCGGGCGGGGGTGCGCGGCCTGTTCGGGCAAAGGCTATTCGGGCCGCGCCGTGCTTTTGGAAGCGCTAGTGCTGAGCCCCGTGATCAAGGCGCTGATCCTGAAGAACGCGCAGGAATACGAGCTCAACCGCGCGGGCCGCTCCGAAGGCATGAAAACGCTTCGCGACAGCGGCATCACGAAGATCCTGCAGGGCATCACGTCGCCCGAGGAAGTGGTACGCGTCACGGTGCGCGACGAGGTGCTCTGATGAAGGTCTCCAACGAGATCGTGCTGCAGGCGCTCAAAAAAAACGGCCGCGTTCCCGAAGAGCTTAAAAAAGCCCAAGTCCTCTGCACGAAGGAGCCCAACGGGAAGCTCTGGGACGCGCTGATCGAAAAAGGCGTCATAGGCGAAAAAGAGCTGTCCGCGATCTTGAGCATGGAGCTGAAGGTGCCGTTCCTGAACCTCTCGAAATACAGGGTCAACCCCGAACTCGCGAAGGTCATTCCCGAAAAAACCGCGCGCAAATACCATATCATGCCGGTGTCCATGATCGGCAAACGGCTCACCGTCGCCTTGGCCGATCCGCTGAACGTGTTTAACATTGACGACGTCTCTGTCCTTACGAATACGAAAGTCGACTACGTGTTGTCGACCGAGAAGGACATCCTCGAGGCGATGGAGAAGCTTTACGTGAACGACAAGGATAACCTCGGCGCTATCATGGAAGAGATCGGCTCCAGCGGCGAGAGTGTCGAGCTGATCCGGCAATCCGAGGAAAGCGAGATGGCCGTCGTCTCGCAGGAGTCGCAGGCGCCGATCGTGAAGATGGTCGACCTGTTCTTGAGGGAAGCGCTTAAAAAACGCGCTTCGGACATCCACATCGAGCCGTTCGAGAACCGCATCCGCGTGCGCTACCGCATTGACGGGCACATGCAGGAAGCGTTCATCATCCCGAAAAAGAACCAGAACGTTCTGCTGACGCGCATCAAGATCATGGCGAAGCTCGATATCACCGAGAACCGCGTTCCCCAAGATGGGCGTTTCAAGATCAAGTTCCCCGAAAA
>CAZCVC010000107.1:0-5239 GCA_964502045.1 uncultured Planctomycetia bacterium
GAGGAGCTCCGGTGAAGATCCTGTTCGTCGGACCCATCGACAAGGGGCAGACCTCGGGCATGCGCATGGATATCCTGCGCGAACTGGGACATGAGGTCGTTGGGCTGAATTCCCAAAGTGGATGGGACAGCGCCTCGATGATATCCCGCCGGCTGCAGCAAACGATCGCCGAGGGACCGGTCGTCCGAAAAATAAATTCGGACCTGTTGGCGTCGGCCGAAAAGAACAGGCCCCAATGGTTGTGGGCGGAGAAACAGGAGTACCTTTTTCCGGACACGCTGAAAAAGATCGCCGGCATGGGAATAAAGTCGCTGCATTTTACGCCGGACCCTTATTTCAGCCTGGCCTGGAAGCGGACGCGCTTGTCGAACGGTTGCCTGCCGCTCTACGAACACGCCGTCACTTCAAAAAAATACGAACTCGACGAATACCGGCGCAAGTGCAAGAACGTGATCTACATGCCGCTCGGATATTCGGAGGCCGTGCATCGGCCGCTTTTCCCGGCGGACGGCACGTCACGGGAAAAGTACGCCAGCGACGTCACGTTCATCGGCGGATGGGAGCCGCGCCGGGAACGGATGCTGGAAGCCGTCGCGAAGACGGGCTGCCGCCTGAAGATATGGGGTTACGGATGGGATTTTCTCGGCGACGGAAAATGGACGCTGCGACGGTGGCTGTCGATGCGGCGCAACGCGGCCGCCGCCCCGTTCAACATCAAAAAGAACGAAGCGCTCGCGAACGCCGTTCAGGGGGGCGAGGTTTACGCGGACGCTTACGCGATGGCGGTTTCCGGCGCGCGCATCAACGTCGGATTTTTGCGCCGCGTCTGCCCGGACCAGCACACGACGCGCACGTTCGAGGTACCCGCCTGCGGGAGCCTGCTGCTGGCGGACCGCACCGACGAGCACCGGCAACTGTTCGAGGAGGGCCGTGAGGCCGATTTTTTTTCGTGCTCCGCAGAATTGACGGACAAGGTGAAGTTTTATCTCGCGCACGAAGATACGAGAAAAAAGGTCGCGGCCGCAGGCCGTGAAAAATGCAAATCGGCCGGTTACTCGTATAAGAACCGGCTCGTCTCCGTGCTGGACCGGATAGGAGCGCAGTGATGGACGCTCCGGCCCCGGTTTTCGAGCGTCTACTGACCGCCTACGCGCGGTATTTTCCCTGCCGCCGGGGCAAGCTGAGGCTTGTCGACCTTTTCTGGAGAGCCGCGGCGGGGAAGAACGGTCTCATCCGGACGGCGCGTCTGAAATACGGCGGTTTCAGCATGGCCTGTGACTTGAGCCAGATGCTGCAAAGGCAATTTTATTTTTTCGGGACGTATTTCATCGAGGAGGAACTGCTGGCGTGCTGGAGCAGGCTCGCCAAAGACGCGAATATCATCTTCGACGTCGGCGCCAACGCCGGCATCTACGGCCTGTCCGCGCTGGCCGCGCAGCCGAGGGCCGTCGTCCACGCGTTCGAACCGACGCCCGAAACGGCCGCGCACCTGCGCGGCACGGCGGCGCTGAACCGTCTCGAGAACCTGTGCGTCCATGAAGCGGCGGTCTCCGGTAAGAACGGGCTCGCGTGGCTCAGGCGTTTTCGCGGCGAAACCGGCGCCAACGAAGGCATGAATTTCATTTCCGAGGAGACGGGCGGCGCCGGGGCCGAACGCGTGGGGACCGTCAGTCTGGACGATTTTTGCCGGGAGCATTCGATCGGCCGTATCGACCTGTTGAAGATCGACGTGCAGGGACACGAACTATCGGTGCTCGAGGGAGCCAACGGCCTTTTGAAGGAAGGCCGCGTCGGCTTCGTTTTCATGGAGTTGAATTGGAGCATCAACGGCAGCGCCGGGCCGGCGGCCGCCTCGATCGCGCTGCTCGAAAGATCCGGTTTCCGGTTCTCGGCGCCCGGAGCGCGCCTGGACTGGAAAAGATCCGGCCTATGGATGAAAGCGTTGACCGACGTCGTCGCGCGGAAATTCACGGAGAAAGGAAGCGAAAATGTTCAATGATAACCTGATCATCTATCTCTTCGTATTCGCGGCGATCTTGATCGTCATGCTTTTCGCCAGTTTCAGCTTCAAAATACCTACGGCCGGAATCCCGCTGGCGTTCGCGTTCAATCTGATGATGAACCACTATTTCGGCGCGCTGATCTATGCGCTGCCGTGGTATGCCACGGAGGCTTACGAGTTTACGTATCTGGGATTCGAGCAGACGGTCTACGGCCTCGCCGCATTCGCCGTCGGCAGCCTGCTGGCAGGGCCCGCCGTGATCAAATTTTTCTTCACGACGCGCAGCGACGAGATCATCAAGCCGCACCCGAAGCTGATCGCGCGCTATTTTCAGATCGGCATCGTCATTTATTTCGTGTTGGGACCCACGCTCGGGCGGATACCGTCTTTCGGCACGTTCGTGCAGTCCGCGTGGAACCTGCTGATCGTGGCCGTCTGCCTGCTTTGTTGGAAAGCCTGGAAAGCGGGAAAATTAAACAGGATCCCGGTCTATCTCGCGCTGGCCGCCATGTTCCCGTTCTTCACGTCGTTCAACAGCGGATTCCTGAACTACGGCGTCAGGGCGCTGATGGCCGTGCTGTTCTTCGTCGTCGCGTTCTATCGGCCGCGCTGGGTCGTCGTGCTGATGATGGCCGTCAGCATCTACATGGGCCTTTCGGTCTGCGAGACCTATTTCAGGGACCGTGACGAACTGCGCGAGGCCCTCTGGTACGAACGGCCGAGCCTTTCGCAGAGAGTTCAGCGCGTGCTGTTCACGGTCTCGCATTTCGAATTCCTGGATCTTTCCAACGTCAACCATCTATTGCGGATCGACGGCCGGCTGAACCAGAACGACTTCGTGGGAAAATCGATCGTGTATCTGCGCGATGGCCGCGAGTCTTTCGCGCACGGCACTACGTTCAGGGACGCGTTCGTGTCGCTGGTCCCGCGCTTTTTATGGCCCAACAAGCCGGTCTACGCCGGCAGCAGCGACCTCGTGATGCGCTACACGGGGCAGGTCGTTTCGGAAAACACGAGCTTCGGCGTGGGTTACGTGATGGAGTTTTACATCAATTTCGGCACCGCGTGCGTGGTCACCGGCTTCCTGCTGCTGGGCATCCTGCTGCGGATACTCGACTTCAAGGCGGCGCAGCATCTGGTCCGCGGCAACTGGCAGGGCTTCACGCTCTGGTTCCTGCCGGCGCTGGGCTTCACCGAGACCCTCGACACGATCCCGGCCATCATCGCCGCGTCGGTCGCCGCGATAATCTTCTGCCTTCTGATCCACCGCTTTCTTCTGAGCAATTTTTTCGGTTTCCGCCTGATCCCCGACTGGAATAAAAAATGAGAAAACTCCGCCTGCTGCATGTCGCGCCCGCCTACGCTCCCGCCTACTGCTATGGCGGACCGATCTATTCGGTGCACGGGCTGTGCAAGGCCCTTGGCGCGCTCGGTCACGACGTGACCGTGTATACGACCGACGCCGGCGGCGAGAAGCGGCTGGACGTGCCGGCCGGCGTCCCGCAGATCTTCGACGGTGTCCGCGTCACGTATTTTCCGGCGCCGTTCCTGAAAAAAATGTTTTTCTCGCAGGCGCTGGCCGCCGAGACCGCGAAAAGCGTCCGCTCGTTCGGCCTCGTGCACACCCACGGCCTGTACGCATGGCCCACGCGCGAGGCGGCGCGTCTGGCCCGGGACAACGGCGTGCCTTACGTGATATCGCCGCGCGGCATGCTCGTGAATTCGCTGATCCGGAAAAGAAGTTTCCTCGCTAAAAAATTATGGATCGCCGCTTTCGAAAGAAAAAACCTCGAGCGCGTCGCGGGCGTGCACGCCACGAGTCTGCAGGAAAGGCAAAACCTGATAGAATTCGGCATCGCCGCGGACCGCATTACCGTCGTGCCCAACGGCGCGGACCTGCCGCAAACGGAAGGACGCGAAGGGACGGTTTCGGAAAGCGCCGTGGCCGCCGCCGCGAAAGGCGACTACGTGCTATACGTCGGCAGGATCGACTGGATGAAGGGTCTAGAGCGCCTCGTGCGCGCCGTGTCGGCGACGCGCGAAGTCCGTCTTTTGATTGCCGGCAGCGACTACCGCGGCTACCGGAAACACGTCGAGACGCTGGTGGCGGTCTTGGGCCTCGCGGATCGCGTGGATTTCGTCGGGCCGGTCTACGGAGAGGACAAGTCCTTCTTATATAGGAAAGCGAAGCTGTTCGCGCTGCTCTCGGACCATGAAAATTTCGGGAATTCGGTCGCCGAAGCGATGATGCACCGTTGTCCGGTGATCGTGACGCCCGGCGTCGGCGCCGCCTCGTACGTGAAAATCTCGGGCGCCGGCCGCGTCGTTTCGGAAGATCCCACAAAGATCGCGGTGGATATCCGCGAAATGCTGTCCGATGCCGCGGCGGGAAAGGATGCCGGCGAAAAGGGCCGCACCTGCGCGTTGAAAGAACTGTCCTGGGAATCGGTAGCGCTGAAAATGACGGACCTGTATGAAAAAGTCCTGACGCAAAGGAGCGCATGACCCATGGGAAAGCGCTTTTTTTTGACGGCCTTCCTGGCTCTGTGGGCCGCCGGACTTCCGGCCGCGCCCTGCCGGGCCGAAGAGTTTACCGGCCCGTTCGCCAGCTGGCGGGACGTCAAGACGTTTTACGGCGCTTCCGGCGACGGCAAGACCGACGACACGGCCGCGATCCAGAAAGGGCTGGACGATTTGCGGCTGCACAAGGATTTCTGCGTTCTTTATTTTCCGGCCGGCGTTTACCGCGTCACGAAAACGCTGAAGACCCGCCGCGAGGAGCATTTCGACTGCCTCGGCGTCAGCGTCATCGGCGAACACCCGTCCGCGGCGTCCATCCTCTGGGACGGAGAGCCCGGCGGGACCGTTTTCCAGTTCAGCGCCTGGTATGCGAAGATCAGCCGTCTGACGATCGACGGCGCCGGCACGGCGGGCGTCTGCCTGGCCTACGGTCCGAAATTTTCCACGTACAACGAAACGTCGGACATGGTCTTCAAAAACGCGGACATCGGTCTGCTGTTCGGCGTCGGGCCGGAAGGGCAGGCCGAAAACACCGTGCTGCGCTGCCGGTTCCTGGGTCTCAAGGAAGCCGGTGTCAAGACCAACAACTGGAACTCGATGGATATCTGGGTCTGGTACAGCCGTTTCGAGGACTGCGGTTACGGCCTCCACAATTTCGCCGGTAATTTTCACGCCTATGAGAACCTGTTCCTGCGCTCAAAAAAGGCCGACATCCGG
>CAZCVC010000108.1:0-2627 GCA_964502045.1 uncultured Planctomycetia bacterium
GTAGAGCAACGGTTTTGTAAACCGTCGGTCGTCAGTTCGATTCTGACCTCCAGCTCAGATTGGGGTTTGGGGAGATACCAAAGCGGTCAAATGGAGCAGACTGTAAATCTGCCGGCTCTGCCTTCGAAGGGAGTCTCGCCGCCTTGCTTTTGATAAAGGGCGACAATCCAGTGAATTGTCGCCAGTCCACCGGCGAGACGGGTGGCCGACCGGAGCTGAGCCGTCTAAAAGCGTAGCGGCGTAGCCGCGGAGCGCTAAGGCTAGCGAAGCGGAGGCGCCGAATCCTTCAGCACACCCATCCAGAGACCTCCAATTTTCGTATCATAGAGAGGGGGAATTCTGTCTAGTTAATAAACAAAATTGTAAGATTTGGATTTTTTGTTTCGGCCCGTCTATAACGTATACTTTGTCTTATAGATAACCCTCGCGCGATATAAGGAAATATAATTATGCTTAAACGAGAAAAACTCGGATTCAGGCTACTCGCCTTGATTTTGAGCCTATCTTTTTTAGCGACCGATCTCGCGTACGCGGCGCCGGAAATTTCCCGTAATTTTTCTGCCGCGGGCAAACCTATCGACATGATCACGGCGGACCTTTCGCGTTTCGAAGCGCCTCTGGATTTCACCCGCCTGCAGGAATACCGCGAAGGCTCGAAAGACAAGCCTCTCATCATCCACATCCAGGACGCGCACTCGAATTATTCGGGCCAGCAGAACCTTTCCGCCGCGCTGAATTACCTGATGGAAAAGTACTCGGTTTCGACGGTGCTCGTCGAAGGCAGCGCGATCGACGCGACGCTGACGCCGCTGCGCAAGGCGCTCCCGGCCGAAGCGTGCCGCCGCGAGGCCAAGTCGCTTCTGATGGAAGGGCAGATCGCCGGCGAAGAATTCCTGAACCTTACCACCGCGCACGACATGCGCATCCTCGGCATCGAAGACGAAGCGCTTTATTTCCGCAGCCTGCGCGCATACGCGGAGCTCGCGGACAGCCGCGAAACGGTCTTCGGTTATCTCAAAAAAATACAGGCCGCGCTCGAGAAGTTGAAAAACCGCAATTATCCCGGATCCCTGCTCGCGTATGAGCGGCTGCGCGGAGAAGGGAAGGACCTTGAAAAGATCCAGAAACTGCTCGCGCTCTGCGCGGACGCCGGAACGGACCTGAAAAAATACCCGAATCTTCTGAAGATCAAGGCGCTCCGGGAGCGGGAGGAAGGCATCGACTTCGATCGCGCCAATCTCGAACAGGCGCATTTGCTTGAGGAACTCGCGAAACGATCGCCGGGCGAGGATTTCGAAGATCTGCTTCAACACATGAATCAATCGAAAAACACGAAAGCTTCTCAATTTTCCCACTTTCAAAATATTTTAAATATCGCCCGTGAAAAGAATGTGCCGATATCCGCTTACGCGAACCTGCTGCAATACGGCAAATACCTGAAAGAATACGCGGCGATCGAGCTGGACAAGCTACTGGAGGAGATCCAGAAAGCCGAGGATGGCGTCTATCGTTCGCTTTTGGGTGAAAAGGATGCGAAGCTGATTCGGTCGATCGACCGCTATCTGCGGCTGCTTGAGACGGCGTACCGCATCCAGATGACGTCCGAAGAATTCCGTATCTTCCGGCTGAACGAGCCGGATTTTTCGACGGTGAGCTGCCTGGCCTTTATCAACCGCAAACTGGCCGAAGACGGTTATTTCGACGGCCTGATCCCGCTCGGCAATTCACTGGATGAGGGCCGCGAGGCGCTCGTCAATTTTTATGATTCGGTCGGCCTGCGTGATGAAGCGTTCCTCTGGAATGCCAAGCGCCTGCTCGAGGGCAGCCGCGAAAAGGCCGTCGTGTTGATCTCGGGCGGTTATCATACGCGGCACCTGAAAGAACTTTTCCGCCGCGACGGCTACGGCTACGTCGTGCTCTCGCCGATCGTGACTCAGGAAACGAATCAGGCTAGGTACGAAAAACTGCTTTTGTCGCCGATACGCCAGGAAGTGCGCCGCGTCGAAACCAATTCGGACGGCGCCGGCGCGGTTTCGGCCGTCGACGAAGCGCGGCTTCTTCCGAAAAAAGACGGCATCAAGTTTCTCGAGTTGGCTTCGCGCATCCAGCGCGAAGGCGTTGCGGGTCCTGCGGCGTCACGCCTTGCCGCGCTGGCCGACCCGGAAAAAATCTCCGCCATCATCGAAAACATCCGAGGCCGGCAGGCGAACCCCGCATTTCCGGGCGTCGAGGGCGGCCGGCTGTCGACGACGGAATGGCTCGAGTCGCTGGTGCCGGAGGACACGCCGGACCGTGCGACGATCCTCGAAAAATACGCGGCAATACCGGCTGTGATCGAAACGCACAACGCCGCAATGCGGGCGACGATCGACAGTCTGAAAGGTTTCGGCATGACCGTCAGCATCACGGAGATCAACAAGCGGGACGTGCGGAACGTCGAATCGAAGCTAGGCCTGTATGACATCGTGCAAACGGTCATGAAAGCGGCTGACGCTATTGGCGCCACCGAAGAAGAGCCGTTACGCGTGCTCGATGTCGGCGCCGGCAAAGGTGTTTTTCTCGTGGACATTTTCAACCAGCTTCCCGATACCTACCGCAAGCGCGTTCGATTGACCGGCGTCGAACCG
>CAZCVC010000108.1:2637-5203 GCA_964502045.1 uncultured Planctomycetia bacterium
CGAATTCCAGAAGCTCGCCGACTACGGCGGCAATGGTTTTCATCTGATCTACGGGACCGAAGTGCTGCAATACACGTACGATCCCAAAGCGGTGCTCGACCGCGTTTCTGAATTTTTGGCAGACGGCGGACAGGCTGTGATTGGCAACAGCGAAAGTCTCGCCGGAAGGATCGGGGGCTACCGGTCCATCGCGGGGCGCGTATTCATCGAAAAGGGCGCGGCCAAGGTGCGGAACACTGCGCGCGGATCGCGCCTGGCCGGCGAGTGGAAGCCGGTGCCGGCGATTTCCCAGATTTTCGAAAAGAATTTCATCACCGTGTCCGGTTATTATTACGTTCCTCTCTCGAAAAAATCCCAAAGCGCCGCATCGCTGGGTATTCCGGACGGCGTGTCCGCCGAAAAGATCATTTATCTGACCGACGAAACGCTGATCACTGATGCGGACGGCGGGAAACCGGCACGCTTTGGATACGGTTTCCATTCGCTGACGGACCTCGCCGCGATCGACACGGCGCTGGAAGGAGCCGCCGATTCGGAGATCGTCGCGTACGAACTCGGTGCTGGTACCGGCCATATGTCCCTGCGTCTGGCAAAAGACCGACGCATAGCGCGGGTGTTCGCTGTCGAGATTGATCCCGTCACAATCGCCTCGCTCAAGGCCTCGCTCGAGGCCAACGGCATTCCGTTCATCGCGGTGAAGAGCTTCGCCGAGGTCCCGGCGGACCTCTCGCAGGCGAAAGTCGTCGTTTTCGAAGGTTCTTTCGCGAAATTTTTCGCTCCGGGCGCAGCGGCGTTTATCGCTTCTCAGAACGCGTCCGCGCAGAGATCGTTTTTCAATTCTAATCTGAGTCTTATGGATACGCAGGAACTTTACACTTCGTTCAAGCCCCTGCTGAGGGACGCCGGGTTTGTCGCCGCTGCAAGACCCCGCGTCGTGATGGCGGGCCTGATCGTGAACAAGGCCGGTACACGGCCTCTGACCGCAGGCGGTGTGTATAGTGAGGCCCTCCGCAAGACCTGGATGGAAAATTCGATCGGCGCCGATCTGCCGGGCGGCGTTTCGGTGTCATGGATCAGCAAGCTGGAGATTCCGGATTCCGATTACATGTACCTGGCTCTCGCCGCTTCATTCGATGTGTCTCCGCCCGTAGCGGCGAAAAAAGAGGGAGGCCGTCTGTCGACCGAGGCCCCCAAAGGTTCGTTCCTGAGCCGCTATTGGCCGGTGCTGCTGGTCGGCGCGGTGGCGTTCCTCTTCAATCTTTTCAATTTGAATTTCAATTCGAGCTACATGGATGAATCGCTGTACATGGCGTCATGGCCTATGGGCCTCGGAGATGTGTTCTACCGTTCCGGTAACACTTACTTGTGGCCGATACTCGCAGACTTGGGCAACCAGATCGCCGGCATCACGGGCGTCCGTTTCGTGACGCTGACGCTGATCACGGGCGCGAGTTATTTCGTGTTTAAAATATACGAACTTTTAGCCAAAAATATTTTTTCCGCTAAATTTTACCGAGAATCCGCCTTTTTTTCCTACGCGCTTTTCATGCTGTCGGCGCCGACGCTCTTCTTGGCGGCCATCGGCACGCACGATGCGCTCGCGTTCTTTTTCTACGCGATGGGCTTCTGGTATCTGGCGAAAGGTTATGCGGAAGGGCGGCCATGGCTCTTGCGCGCTAGCGGCGTATTGATCGTGCTGTCGGCGGCGTCGCGGTATTTTTACGCCGGCTATCTGCCGGTGGCGCTCGGGTTCGCGATCTATTCGAGCCTGTTCGGCAAAAAAACCAAATCCGGGTCTTTCTGGGATTTCGCGGTGCCGCTGGGGGCGGGCGTGTTCGCTTACCGCGAATTTTTCGGACAGCATTTCCGGGAAGCCATCGCGCACAGCGATTCTTTGAACGTCGGCAACACGTTCGGCTGGTCGCCTCTGCAGGTCGCGGGCATCGCTTCGGCGATGATCATCCCCGTGATCGTTTCGACGGCCGCCGGCCTTATCGTTTCCATCCGTAACTCACTCGCGGGCAAACCCATCGAAGAATATCAAGCCGCGGAGCGCCCGACCCCCAAACTGTACCGCTTCTTCGGATCGCTTTTCCTTTTCGGCGCGGCCGCGCTGGTCATCGCCTACCACGCGCGCGGCGGAAAGATCCTCACGATGGAAAAAAATGTGCTGATGACGGTATTTTTCGGATCGGCATTCCTGATCCCTCTCGTCGACCCGTTCTTGCGTCTCATCGACGGGCTGAAGCGCCGCACCTGGTATTATGCCGGCGCGGTCCTGACCTGGATGACGCTTGTTCTCGTGCTTTCGCTGCCGATCCTGAGACATGAGCGCAACTGGCCCGACACGCGCAACGTCGTTCCTACCGCTCAGCGCGTCGTTGACGAACAAGGTCTCACGTTCGAAAAAAATTCGATATGGCCAATCAACCCTTCCACGAATTCCTGGGATATCATCCTGCATTTCGGAGAAGCCGCCGACAAGACGTCGGCCTGGAAGTATGCCTCTCCCGAAGAAAGGATCCATGTGGCCGGCGACTACGACGAAGTCGTCATGCTTATCGGC
>CAZCVC010000109.1:0-5172 GCA_964502045.1 uncultured Planctomycetia bacterium
GAAATTCTCCCCTTTCAGCGGCTCGTTTTTCCGGGAGGAAAAATCCCCGCGATCGCCGAGATGCTGGCGGAAGTCCTTCAGCGCGTCGCTCGCGCCCAGATGCAGCGCGTGCTTGCCGTACATGGCGCCGGCTTCGTCGATGACCTTCGTGATCTCGCGCAGCGCCTTGATCTTCGCGGGGTCATCGAAGAGGTCGTTCTGTACTTCCTCGCCGCCGTGAAGGTCGTGGAACGACACGCCGGTCGCGCGGTACTTCACGCGCGGGTCGAACAGCCGGTCGAAGAGCTCCGAGACGATCTTGATGCCGGTCAGCGGCGAATCGGTCAGGCTTGTCAGCTCCGCGTACAGGCCGCGGCTCCGGTGCTCACTGTCTTTCAGGTAAATGCCTACGGCCTTCGTCCTCAGGCGGTGGCGCCGGAGCTTGATGAACGCCGATTCCATGTTACGCACCAGCTGCGCGCGCACGAAATCGCGGCTGTCCGACGGCGGCGTGAACGTCTTGGTCTTGCTGAGCGAAGCCTGGTCGTCCTCTTTCTTGTCTTTCAGCACCGGGTAAACGGCTTGGCCGTTCAGCTCGTGCCAGAGTTCGTGGCCGATCTTCCCGAGCAGTTTTTTTGCGAATGTCTCGGGCCTTTCCGCGTATTCCCCGGCCGTGCGGATGCCATGCTTGGCCAGCAGCGCCGTGCTGGCGGGACCGAAGCCGCACACGCGCGACACCGGGACCGTCCTCAGGTATTCGCGCAGCTCGTACCCGCGCATGCAGGTGAACCCGGAAGGCTTGTTCTCGCGGGAGCAGATCTTCGCGAGCGTCTTCGTGAGGCTCAGCCCTACCGAGACCGTGATGCCGAGCTCGCGCTCCGCCGCCGCCTTCATCTCCAGCGCGATGGACTCGTACGAGCCGTGGTACACGCGCCTTAAGCCCGTCAGCTCCGCGAACGCCTCGTCGATCGAATATTCCTCGACGTCCGGCGTGAAGCGCTTGAGTATCCCGAAGAAACGCCGCGACACGAGGCTGTAGGTCTCATAATCGCAGGGCAGGAACACGGCGTCCGGGCAGAGCCGCTTGATCTCGCCGAGCGGCATGGCGCGCTCGACGCCGCGCCGCTTTGCTTCGTAACTGAAGGCGGCCGCGATGCCGCGGTCCTTGCCCACGATGACGGGCTTGCCTTTCAGCTTAGGATCGAGCGACTGCTCGACGCTGGCAAAAAAAGCGTCGCAGTCGATGTGGACGACGGCCTTCGGGAGCGCATGCAGATGGGCTGGCATCATTTATATTTCCTTATGACGGCGATCACGACGCCTCCGACGACGAGCTCGTCGCGCGGGACGATCGGGACGTATTTTTTGTTGGCGGCGATGAGCCTCACGGCACTGCCGCGTTTTTCGTAAAATTTCATCGTCCAGTCGCCGTCGACCTGCGCGATCACGACGTCGCCGTCCTTCGGCGTCCTTCCCCGCTCGACGAGCACCAGATCCCCGGCGTGGATGCCGGCGTCGATCATCGAATCGCCGGTGACTTTCACCAGATACGTCTGCTCCGGATGGCGCACGAGATACTCGTCGAGGCTCATCGTGTCGACGAGCTCTTCCTCGGCGGGGCTCGGGAAACCCGCCTGCACGGTGCCCAGAAGTTTGGTGCCGGCCGGCTCCAGCAGCAGCTTGCCGGCCGCGTCCTTCGCGGCGAGGCCCTTTTTCACGAGCTGGTCGACGAGCCAGAACGCCGCGTTCTTCGACTTGTAGCCGAAAAGCCCGCGGATCTCTTCGAACGACGGCGGGCGCCTGCGTTCGCGGCTGAAGCGCCGCAGCGTTTTCAACGCGGCGGGAAGATCGAGGGTCGTGCCCGGCATGGCGTTTCTCCTTGAAACCCATTCTATTGAACGAACGTTCAATAGTCAAGCAATAAAAAAAACGGCGCGTCCGCGGCGCCGTTCTTTAGGACCGTTCTTTGAGGAACCGGCCTACTTTTTCCACGATCTTTTCAAGCTCGAAGGGCTTGGCGATAGTCTGGAATTCTTTGCCGTCCACTTCAAAGACTTCGACCACTTTGCCCTCCGAGGAATTGTACGCGGTGCCGGACAGGAAGATCAGCGGGATGTGCTTCGTCGCGATGTCCTGCATCAGCGCCGACGCCGCCTGGCGGCCGGTCATGTTGGGCATCATCACGTCCATCAGGATCAGGTCCGGCATGTGGTCACGCGCGACCTCGAGGGCCTGCTGGCCGTCGGCGGCCGTCACGACTTCATAGCCGTGGCGCTCAAAGATGGGTTTCAGTAGGAGCAGAATCTCTTCTTCGTCATCGACGAGAAGAATTTTTTTCATCCGGCAATAGAGGTTGGGGGTATTTTACTGCGCGGTCAGGCCAGCCATTTGACGCCGCCGCCGATGTAATAGTAGCTCAAGTCGACGGAGTCGTTCTCGCTGCCGTTCGGGTTTTTGACTTCGATGCTCGCGTCGGTGAACACGTAGCCGGTTTCCAGGTAATAGATCCAGTTGTTGTTCGCGAACCAGTCGACACCGGCGCCGAGCTTGAACGCGATGCCGTCTTCGGCGTCCGTATCCAGGCCAAGGTTGGCCGCGTTGCCGTTGCCGTGCTCGCTTGTGAAAATACCGCCGAGACCCATCACGCCGTAAGGCACCAGCTGCCGGTTGTCGAGGTTGGGCACGCGGAAAATGGCGTCGGCGAAAATGGGTATCGAGGTCACGCGGCCACCCTTGCCGTTGGAGCCCGCGCTATTGGTCACTTCAAAGCGCGAATCGGACCAGCCGATGGACATGCCCAGCGCGAGCCATTCGTTGATCCCGTAAGAAAAGTTGCCGCCCACATACACGGCGCCGTCGCCCTGCTGGTCCGTAATAAGGTTGCCGGCGACGTTGACGCCCGCGTCCCACTGCCCCACACGGTCGGAGGAAGCTTGCGCGGCAATCGGGAAAAAGGAAACGACGGCCAAAAGGAAAAATATTTTTTTCATGAAAACATTCCTTTCATTAAAGGGGTGAATACGAATGGGCTTATCTAATCAATTTAAAGCCGTTTTAACAATAGATTAAGACTTCAGGACCGCGTCCGGATCCGTGTTGAGCACCATGCGGCCCGACACCACCCATTTTTCACCGGCGAGATAACAGAGAAAACGTACGTAGAGCGGCCCCTTTTCGTAATCCATCTGCAGGTAGATCAGCTTCGAGGTCGGCGTGAGATTGCGCTGGGAGACCAGGTGATAGCCCTCGTAGCGGCCGTAGAATTTTTCGACTTCGTCGAACGCCTGGACGCTGTTGAGCACTTTCGGGTCGCCTTCGAGCGGCCCGCCTTTGACCCAGGTCTTCACGGCGCTTTCGGCACCCTCGATCGCGTAGACGTCCATGCCAGCCGCGATGACCGGCGGAAGCAGGATTTCCAGCGATTTCCGGAGCTTTTCGCTGTCCTGGGCTTCCGTCTCGAGCGGGTCGGCGGAGAATGAATCGGGTTCGGCGGCGCAAAGAAGGCCGCACGAAAAAAACAAAACCGCCGCCGTCATGAATAGACGTTTCAAAATAGTACCCCCGTTTGGATAATCATTATAAAACAAAAACCCTCCGCGATAAACAAAATCGCGGAGGGTTCTCCCAAGCCCCGGGGCCCAACGACCCGGGAGTCAGACCGGGGGTTTAAGGCGGAAAAAGGAGGCTTTAACCGATCGCCACTTTCCCCGTTTCCTTCGTGCGGATGCGGATGACTTCCTGCAGGTCCATCACGAAGATCTTGCCGTCGCCGATGTTGCCGGTGTAGGCGCCCTTCGTGATCGCGTCGACTGCCGGCTTGACGAACTCGGAGTTGACGGCGATCTCGAGCTTCACCTTGCGAAGCAGGCTTCCCGCTTCCTTGTGGCTGCGGTAAACCGTCGAGATGCCCTTCTGGCGTCCGCGCCCCATCACCGAGGAAACGGTGACGAGGTGGATCTCTTTTTCTTCCAACAAGTCCAGCACGTCGTCGAGACGGTCCGGCTGAATGATTGCGATGATATATTTCATGGATTTGTCTCCTTATTCCAACGTCGTGTAGCCGGATTCCCGGTGCTGTGTGAGGTCAAGACCGACCTGCTCGTCCCGCTCCGAGACGCGCAAGCCCATGACCACATCGATGATCTTCAGCAGCACGAAGGAAACGACGAACGAATAGACGACCGTCACGAGTACGGCTTTCAGCTGGATCAACAACATGCCCGGATTGCCGTAGAACAGGCCGTCGTTGCCGGCGGGGTTGACGGCTTTCTGAGCCCAGAGGCCAGTGGCCAAGGCGCCCCAGATACCGCCGATGCCGTGCACGCCGAACGCGTCGAGCGAATCATCATAGCCGAGCTTCGGCTTCACGACCGCGACGAAGAAGTAGCAGATCAGCGAAACACCGAGGCCGATCCAGATCGCGTCGAGTGGAGTCACAAAACCGGCGGCTGGCGTGATCGCGACGAGACCGGCGACCGCGCCCGTGATCATACCGAGCATCGTGGCGTGTTTGTTCAGGATCCAATCGAGAATGGCCCATGTCAGACCCGCCGCGGCCGCGGCCGTGTGCGTGGTGACGAAAGCGTTAGCGGCCAGGCCGTTGGCGCCGAGCGCGCTGCCGGCGTTGAAACCGAACCAGCCGAACCACAGAAGGCCCGCGCCGAGCACCGCGAAAGGCAGGTTGTGCGGGGGCGAGATCTTGTTCGGGTAGCCTTTTCTCTTGCCGAGCACGATCGCGGTCACGAGCGCCGCGATACCGGCGTTGATATGGACGACGGTGCCGCCGGCGAAGTCCAGCGCACCCCAATTGCGGATGAAACCGCCGAGGCCCCAGACCCAGTGGCATATCGGGTCATAGACCAGCGTGGCCCACAAGAGCGAAAACAGGCAGAACGCCGTAAATTTCATTCTTTCCGCGAACGCGCCGAGAATCAGCGCCGGCGTGATGACCGCGAACATGGCCTGGAAGATCATGAAGGCCGTGTGCGGGATCGTGCCTGCGTAATCGGTGTTCGGAGCGGCGCCAACGCCGTTCAGACCCATCCATGCCAGACTGCCGATCATGTGGTTCACGTCCGGACCGAACGACAGCGAATAACCGATGAGGATCCACTGGATGCTGATGATACAGATCATCATGAAGCACTGCATCAGGATCGACAGAATGCTCTTTTTGCGCACCAGGCCGCCGTA
>CAZCVC010000110.1:0-5137 GCA_964502045.1 uncultured Planctomycetia bacterium
AACGCGCTGGCCAACCTGATGACGGCTTTCGCCGCGGCGCTGTTCGGCATCTGCGTATTCAGCTTCGGCGCGTCGGGTACTCTGTTCTCCGGCACGTACCGTGTCGACCTTTTCTCTCAGGGGTTCAAGGCCGTCATCGCGCTCGGCCTCCTTTTTGCCTGCCTCTTTTCAAAACACTGGAACGCCGTCCCAAAAACCCGTCTCGTCGAATACAATTTGTTTGCGACAACCGGCGCGCTCGGAATGCTGATGATGGCCAGCGCCGTCGATCTGCTGTCGCTATTCGTGGCGCTCGAGCTGTCCGCGTATTCGCTGTACCTGCTAGCCGCGCTGAAAACTGGCGGCCGAAACGCCGAATCCAGCGTCAAGTACCTGATCTTCGGCGCGACGGCCAGCGGCGTGTCTCTCTGGGGCCTGAGCCTCGTGATCGGGCTTTCCGGCACGACGTCGATCGCCGTCATCGCGGCCAACCTCGCGGTGCTGGCGCCGCAGCCGGCGTTCGTGCTCGGCGCCGCGCTGTTCTCTCTTTCGGTGCTGTTCAAGCTGTCCGCGTTTCCGATGCATTTCTGGGCGCCCGACGTTTACGAGAGCGCCTCGACGCCGGCCGTGTCTTTCATCGCGACCGCGTCCAAAGCGGCGGCCGTCGCGATGCTGATCCGCGTGTTCCTGATTTCAGGCATGCCGGCGCCGTTCGTCGCGGCGCTCGGCGCGCTCGCGTTTTTCTCGATGACGATCGGCAACACGGCCGCGCTTCTGCAGACCGACGTGAAGAGGCTTTTGGCCTATTCGAGCGTCGCGCAGGCGGGTTACCTTCTGGTGGGTCTGATGGCGGGTTCGACGGAAGGTTATGCGACGGCGTTCTTCTACGCGTTCACGTACGTGCTGATGAACTCTGGCGCGTTCCTCGTGACGCTGCTCGTCGCGAAAGCGTGCCGGCACGATAACCCGCAGGTGTCCGATTTCGACGGACTGGCCGAACGCGCGCCATTCATGGCGCTTTTACTGCTTCTGAGCCTTCTGTCTCTGGCGGGAATTCCGCCGCTGGCGGGATTTACGGGGAAATGGGTGCTGTTCACTTCGGCGATGGAAAAGGGCCACTGGTTTCTGGTCCTCTGGGCCGTGCTGAACAGCGTCGTCTCGCTTTTTTATTACCTCACGCTGGTCAAGCACGCATATCTGGCGAAACCGAAAGACAAGACGCCGGTCGACGTACCGCTTTCACTCCACCTCACCGGGCTCGCGCTGTTCGCGGCGCTCGTGCTGATAGGCCTGTTTCCGGGCTGGTTCATCACGTTCACGCAGCAAGCCGTCGCCTCGGGTCTCGTCGTCCTTTAAACCTTCTTATTCCGCCGGAAATTGAACTTCCCGGCGTTCTTCTCGGTCGGCACGAAGAACGTCGTGACCGTGTTGCTCGTCGCCGACGTGACCAGAAGCTCCTTGTGGCGCGCGCTGTATGAAATATCGGAAGGTGCGGTGAGGCCGCTCTGCAGCACCGTCATCACGCCGCGTGCGAAAAATGGGATCCGATAGATCTCCCCTTTGTCCCGGCTGACCGCGTACACATAACCGGCGCCGTCGCAGTCCAGACCCGTCGGCTCCGTCAGGCCCTTTTTCAGCACGTGAAGACGGCCGTGCCGGTCGATCTCGAGAATCTGCCCCGATTTGAACCCGGCCGCCATAAGCCCCTTCGATTTAGGATTGTACAGCAGTGCCCCCGGGTTTCCGAGTTCGCCGCCGCGGTAGAACACGGTCGCTTTATAGCCGTCAGCCGGGTCGATCTTCAGGATCTGGTCTCCCATCAGGTCGCTCACGTAAACGCGGCCGTTGGCGAATACTATGTCCTTCAGGTATTTAGCGTTGAGTGGCGCCAGGTCAATCGTACGCACCGGCTTGCCGGTCTTCTTTTCGAACACGCGCACCTCGTCAATGTCCGTCGTCCAGAGCTCCGTCCCGAGCACGAGCAGGCCTTTCGGCGCGTTCAGCGCGTTCTCACCGGATTTTCCCCCGACGAACTTCTGGATCACGAGGTTCCCGTTCGCGCTTATCTTCGAAAGATAGCCGTTGCCGTCCTTCTCGAGCGGCGCGCCGTTCACGTTCGAAACGTAATACGCTCCGGTCTCGGGATCGCCGACGAAGCCCTCGGGCGCGTCAAAACCGGAACGGTTGAACGCGCGCGCGGCGGACGGGACGAAGAGAATTAGAAAGAAAAGTGCCGTGATTTTTTTCATGAGGCTAGTATAACAAAATCGTCAGGAAACCTGGAACAAAAAGCCTTTCAGGTAGTATGTTTCGGGGATGCGGGGATCGATCGGGTGGTCGGCCGACTGCTTGAGGAAACGCACGAGCTTGAGGTTTTTGCGCGTATCGGCGGCTGCGGAGAGCGCAGACTCGAGCAACCGCTGCTCATCGACGTGGTACGAGCATGAAAATACGGCCAGCAGGCCGTCGGGAACGAGGATCTTCATACCGCGCAGCAGGATCTCCTTGAAGCCGGCCATCGCGCCGTCGAGCGCGGCCTTCTTCTTCACGAAAGACGGCGGATCCAGTATCACGAGATCGAATTTTTCCTTCCGCGTCTCGAGCTCCTTGAGCTCGTCGAAGACATCGGCCTGTTTAAAACGCAGATTTTTTTCGGAAAGGCCGTTGCGTTCGCGGTGCTGCGCGGCGCGGTCCAGATTTTCCTGCTGGATGTCGACGCCTGTCACGTCGGCGCCGGCGCGCGCCAGATGCAGCCCGAATCCGCCCTCGTAGCAGAACGCGTCCAGCACGCGGCCGCCGAGACCGAGGTCGCGGAACAAGAACCGGTTCTCGCGCTGGTCGAGATAGAGGCCGGTCTTGTGGCCCTCGCCGAAGCGTACCGCGTATTCTATGTCGCGCTCGCGGATGATCACCTCGTCGCCGCAATTTTTTTCGACCCAGCCCACGCGGCTCTCGAGTCCCTCGAGCTTCCGGGAACCCGAATCGCTGCGCTCATAGATGCCGCGGTTCGGAACGGCGTCTTTCAATGCTTCAAGCACGAACGGCCGCAGCTCCTCCATGCCGCGCGTCAGGAATTGGACGACCAGCACTTCCGAATACAGGTCGGCGATGAACCCCGGCAGCCCGTCGGCCTCGCTGGAAACCAGGCGGAACGCGTTGGAATCTTTGACGAAGCGCCGGCGCAGCGCCGCTGCCTGTTCGATGCGGCGGCGGAAAAAATCGACACCGATCTCTTCGGCGTCGCGCGACAGGAGCCGCACGGCGATCTGGGAATCCGGATTGAAGTACCCGCGTCCGATGTAGCGGCCACGCTCGGTCGCCACGTCGACGAGCATGCCGTGCGGGATCTGGACCTGGTCCAGCACTAGCTGGCTCGAGTAGATCCAGGGATGGCCCGCGCGCAGAACTCCGTCGGGGGGTTTTTTCAGGATGAGTTGCGGGAGCAGGGAGATTATAAGCCTTTTTGTTTCAATTTCGAGTCGAAGGGACGGTTGAAGCCGTGGGAGCGCGCCTTTTCATCGTCGAGCGTCTTCTCCTTTTCGCGGCCTGTCTCCTTCAGCATCTCAAGAAACTCGGAATTTTTCAAGACCCTTGCCCCTCCGCCCCGCGCGAGGTTCGAAATGGTGCGGTCGTCGGTGACGACAGTCAGGCGGAGCGACGCCTTGTTCTGGAAAACGTACCGTTCGATATGGTGGTCCGCGGAAACTTTCTGGGAATAGGCGGCCGAGAACAGCGCCGTGTCGTTGACTTTCAGTTCGCCGTCGTTGCCGGCCCCGTCGAAGACGACCGTGATACGGTGCCGGCGGGACGCGGCGAATCCGGCCAGGGCCGAACAAAGCGTGGTTTTAGTCTTGGGAAAAAGGCGGGCATGGTCTTTCTGGGCGGCGATGAAGTGCAGCAGGTTGCAACCGTCGATCAGCCATTCTTCATTCATCAAGCAGGGTCGATCCGGTAATTTACCGTTCTTCCATCTGCTTTACCAAATAAGCGTCCAGAAGGTCTTTTTTCGAGCGCCATCTTCCGCCGATCTTGAAACCAGGAACGACACCTTTTTTCAACCAGCGGTACACGGTCATTTCATGGACGCCCAGGTACTTCGCGACTTCCTTGGTCGTCATGATCTGCGTGCGGTCCGCGCGCTTGTTGCCGTCGGCTGAAAGCTCGGGTTTCGCTCCATTGCCATTGGTATTCATTTTCTTCTCTCCTCCATTAGCACTCTGCTAATTTACTGAGAGTATAATATAATAATTAGTATTTGTCAACATAGTTAAGCATTATTTATCAAATTTATTTATTTTTGCACATTTATTACTATATAAATCGATGATATTAAATGAGTTAAGAACTATTTTTTACCCAAAAAAAAGCCGTTGAGAGGGTGAAAATTCAGCAGTTTTAAGCGTTTTCCGGCAAAAAAGGGACCATTTCCCTCTCAAGCGGATAACCCCTTTCCATGGGCCTATAAACGGTTTTGGCACCCCTTCCACGGGGCGTTCTAAGGGGGTCAGTACGCGAACGCGTCGTCGACTTTGGCTTTCAGCTTTTCCAGCGACAGCGTGCCTTTTTCGAAGAACGCGAAGTAGCCGAGTCCTTTAAAATTCTCCTCAACTTCTTCTTCGATACAGCCGGAAATGACGATGGTTTTCGCGGTGGGGTCGATTCCCTGCAGGACGGGCAGGAGCTTCTCACCGGTAATCAGGGGCAAGTTGAAATCGAGAAGCACGACGCGAGGCTTGTGCCGGCGGAACATCTCCATGCCGGATTCTGCGTTCTCGGCGGTCTTGACGTCATATCCCATCGATTTGAAATAGTCCTGCAGCAGCTCTAGAAAATTGGAATCATCGTCGACGATGAGGATCCGCTTGGAGGCCATGCTCGATGGGTTTAAAAGGACGCCGCGAAAAGCTTATTTCTTTTTTTCGCCGATTTCCTTCAGCAGATAATTATCGAGCACTTCCTTCTTGGTGCGCCATTGGCCGCCCACCTTGAATCCCGGAAGCTTTTTCTCTTTCAACAGGCGGTAAACGGTCATCGAATGCACGCCCAAATACTTGGCCACTTCCTTCAGCGTCATGATCTGCGTGCGTGTCGGTCTCTTTTCATCTGCCATTTCGTTGCCCTTTTTTTATTAAAACTACACTCCATTGATTAACTCTTA
>CAZCVC010000111.1:0-5092 GCA_964502045.1 uncultured Planctomycetia bacterium
CCTTTCGATGGCGGCGTCCATTTCCCGGAAGTCGTCAGGTGCTTCGATGCCGATGACCGGAAAATCGACGATGTCGGCGCCGAGTTCGCGCAAATGGGTGCGGAACGGCCCGCCGCAGGAGCTCGCGGCGCGTGTGAGCGCAACTTTTTTGCCGAACAGCGGCAGCCTCTCGAACCAATCGAGCTTCCGCCGCAAAGAGACGACATTCCCGACGATGATAATGCAGGGCGGCTCGAGTTTCAAACGCTTCACTTTCGCCGCGATGTCGGTGAGCGTTCCGTCGACGGACTTCTGCCGCGGCAGCGTCCCCCATTCGATGACGGAGACCGGCGTACGGTGCCCCATGCCGGCGCGCACGAGATGGCGCGCGATCTTGGCGAGGTTGTAAAAGCCCATGTAGATCACGAGCGTGCCGCCGATACCGGCGATCTTTTCCCAGGGGATCGTGTCGAGATGTCCGTCCTCGGCGCGATGGCCGGTCAGGAACGTGACGGATTGGTTGTAGCCGCGGTGCGTGAGCGGGATACCCGCGTATGCGGCACAAGCCGTGGCGCTCGTCACGCCGGGCACCACTTCGAAATCGACGCCGTGCTTGCGCAGAAACAACGCTTCCTCGCCTCCACGGCCGAAAAGATAAGGATCGCCGCCTTTGAGCCGCACGACGCGCTGGCCCTTGCGGGCGGAAGCCAGGATAAGCCGGTGGATCTTTTCCTGCGGGATGGCTTTGTGGCGGAACCCCCGGCCGACGCCGATCTTTACAGCGCTTTTTTTCGCGTGGCGCAGGTGCTCGGGATTGGCGAGATAATCATACACGATGAGATCGGCCTCACGCAGACGCTCCATCGCTTTCAGCGTGAGCAGCGCCGGGTCCCCGGGACCGGCGCCGACGAGGGATACGAGGCCCTTCATGAGGCTCGCGCCTCCTTCATCAATTTTCCTGCGCCCCGAGCCAACAGCTTTTGCGCGAGTTTGGCGCCGACGGCTTCGCAGGACGAGGCTGGCCCGCTTCCGCTGCCGGTCAGCGTGCCGTCATTACGGACCGAGTACACGAACGCGCTCAAGAATATCTTTCCGTTCTTCACGCGGGAATCGACGCCAACGGGCACCCGGCAGCCGCCCTGGAGTTTTTTCAGAAATGACCGTTCGGCGCGCACGCGGAATTCGGTCTCCCGGTGGTTCAATTTTCTAAGCATTTTCACGGTCCTATCGTCGGAAGCGCGCGCTTCCAGACCCAGCGCAGCCTGCCCGACGGCCGGTAGAATGCTCGAGGTCGCCACCGGCACCGCGTATTTCAGGTATTTTTTCAGCCTCAAAAGGCCGGCGTTCGCCAGCATGACGGCGTGAAAGTCCCTTTTCTTGAGGACGCGGTTGATGCGCGTGTCGAGATTGCCGCGCAGGTCGTAGACGCGCAGGTCGGGACGAAGGCGCCGGAGCTGCTGCTTGCGGCGCGGGCTGCCGGTGGCGACGGCGGCGCCCATCGGGAGCGTCTTGAGGCTGAAGCGCTCCTTGGAAATCAGCACATCCCGCGTGTCGAGCCGCTTGGGGAATGCAGCGAGCAGAAGTTTGGGCGGCAGGTCGGTCGGCAGGTCCTTCAGGCTGTGCACGGCCACGTCGATGCTGCCCGCCAATAGCTTTTCTTCGATCGTTTTCGTAAAAAAACCCGTGTCATTTTTGCGAAAAAGCTCCACCGACTGGTATTCGTCGCCGAGCGTCTTGATCACTACGATCTTGAACACCGTGCCCGGGTTCTTCGAGCGCAGCGCGCCCATCACCTGCCGGGCCTGCGCGAGCGCGAGCCTGCTTCCGCGGGAGCCGATGCGGACGGTTTTCGCGGGCCGCTTCATTTCGCGGGAACGGACACGGCCGCGCCGAACTCTTTCAGCAGCCAGTCCATGTAGTACTGCGTCTGCTGCGTGACCAGCGTGCGGCATTCGACGATCTGGCCCTCGCGCATCACCTTGTTCTTGTCCGTGATCTCTTTTAAGTCATCAATATTGTAGAGATAAACGTTGTCGATCTTTTCGGCCGAGGCCTCGATGTTGCGCGGCATCGCGATGTCGACGAGGAACAGCGGCTTCTGGTGGCGCATCTTCATCCAACCGCGCACCTGCGCTTCGGTGATGAGGCAGTGCGACGAGAACGTCGACGTCAGCAGAATGTCCACGTCCTTGATACGCATCTCGAACGCTTCGAACGGCACGGCCTCGCCGCCGAAGTCATGGACGAGCTGACGGGCGCGCCCTTCGTGATGGCTGGAGACGATTAGCGGGAGCGCGCCGCGGCCTGTCATTGCCTTCAAGAGTTGTCCGGCCATCTCGCCGGTGCCGATCACCATCACGCGCACGCCTTTCAAGTCCTCGAATATTTTTTCGGCGAGCTCCGCGGCCACTGACGCCACGCTGACCCGGCCCGAGCCGATCTCGGTGTGCGTGCGAAGGTTTTTGGCCACTTTGAGCGAGCGTTGGAACAGGTTGTTCAGTACTTTGCCGGTAAATTGGTTTTCCTGCGCCGAGAGGTAGGCGTTCTTGACCTGTCCCGTGATCTCGGTCTCGCCTAGCACCATGGAGTCGAGCCCCGACGCCACCGAAAACAGATGCTCGACCGAGTGCGGCTGTTTCAACACGTAAAGCTTGTCCTCGAACGCCGAGAGGTCCAACCTGGCATGGTCGCTCAGGATCTTTTTAGCCTGGCCCACCGCGTCCCCTCCGTTTGCGACGACGCCGTAGATCTCTGTGCGGTTGCAGGTGGATAGAAGTACCTGCTCGGAAAAAACATGCCGGTCTTCAAGCTGCTTCAGGAATCCGCGCGAGTCCTTCGCGGAGATGCTGAGTTTCTCACGGATCTCGACGGGCGCGGTCTTGTGGTTCAGGCCGAGGACGAGGATCTCCATTTAGAGCCTCCCCGCCACTAAAGCGCCGGCGGGTAAACCCGCCACTAAAGCGCCGGCGGGTAAACCCGTATAACGCGTGACGTCGTGCGAGCTCACGATGGTGACGAAAAGCAGGATGAACACGAACACGGTCCCGACCGCGATCTTGTGCCCGCGCCGCAGCGACGAGACGCGCAGAAGCAGGATGCACCAGTACATGAAGCAGGTCGCCAGTGAGAGGATCACTTTTTTGTCCTGCAGCACGGGGCCCAACCGCTGCAGGTCGTGCGCCCAAAGGATGCCGCTCAGGATGCCGAACGAAAAAAGGATCGTGCCCCAGACGAGCGACGCGAAGTTCATGCGGTCCAGCGCGTCCAGCGAAGGGAGTTTGAACAGCATGGCGCCCGGATGTTTGGATTTCAGCTGCGAGGACTGCAGAAGATACATCATCGCGCTCGAAACGGCCGTGAGCAGGCCGGCCAGGCCGGAAAGAATGAGTCCCAGATGCAGCCAAAGCCAGTTGCCCGGCTCGCGGGCGGCCGCGGGTCCTTCCGACGGATAAAGGTATATCACGGCAAAAAGGAATATCAGGATCGCGGCCGGCAGCGAGAAAAATATGAAATAGCGCGCCGGATGATGGCGCGACTCAAAGTGCGTGAAGCAGAAGCCGAGCGTGGAAAAGTAAAGGAGGAACGCGGCGGCAAACCACAGGAAGGTCATTTGAGCTTCCCGCCCGGGATCTTTTTCAAAAGCGCCTCAAGCTCCGATGGGTCCATCGTGAAACTCTGACCGAAGCCGGGGAAACGGCCCTGACGCACCTCATGGATGTAGTCGGACACGGCTTTTTTCGAGACGGCGGCCGTCTCGGCATAGCGCTTCACGAATTTCGGCTTGAACGAATCGAACGCGCCTATCAGGTCCTGATACACGAGCACCTGCCCGTCGCAGTAAGGCCCTGCGCCGATGCCGATGGTCGGGACCGTCACGTGGTCTGTGATTATCTTGCCCACTTCCCACGGCACGCATTCGATCAAAAGCAGGAACGCGCCGGCGCGCTCGAACGCCTGCGCCTGTTTCAGGATCTTTTCGGCCGACGGCGCGCTTTTTCCCTGCAGGCGGAATTCGCCGCTCTTCACGGCCTGCGGCGTCAGGCCCACGTGCCCCTGCACCGGGATCCCCTTTTTCACGAGGAGCTCGGTCGCCTTGAGACAGTCCTTGTTCCACTCGATCTTCACGGCGTCCAAACCCGCTTCGCCGGTAAAACGCTTCGCCGACTCGAGCGCCTGGCGCGGGCCTTTTTCGACGCCTTTTTTCGGCAAGTCACCGATCATGAACGTTTTCGGGGCACCGCGGCGCGCCGCCTTTGCGTGATGGACAATTTCATCCATCGTCACGGGCGCCGTCGAGGGATAGCCGAGCAGCACCATGCCGACCGAATCGCCGACGAGAATGAAATCGACGCCGGCTGCCTCCAGAAGACGCGACGTCAGCGCGTCATAGGCGGTCAGCATCGCGTCTTTGCGGCCGAATTTCTCTGATTTTTGGAAGGTTTTAGGCTTCATAAATAAGCCTGTATTATACTACAGGAGCTATAGGATCTGCTTGACGACTTCGGGGACGAGCTCTTCCCATCCGATCGCCATCAGGTGAACGCCCTGGCAGTGCGGCATGGAAGCTTTGATGATCTCGCCGGCGATCTTGACCGATTCCTTCTTGGGGTCTGCCGCCGTTTCAAAGCGCGCGATCATATCCTTGGGGATGAAGATCCCGGGGATCTTTTCGTTCATGAATGTGGCCATTTTTACCGATTTAAGAAAAATGATGCCCGCCAGAACCGGCACTTTGAAGCCCTCTTTCCGGTAGCGCTCCATGAAGCGCTTGAAACGCTCGATCTCGAACACACCCTGCGTCTGAAAAAACTGCGCGCCCTTCTCGATCTTGCGGCGGGTCTTGGAAATTTCGGTCTCGATGTCGTCGACGCAAGGGTTCAGCGCCGCTCCGACGCACATCTGCGGCGCGCCGTCGAGTTTATGGTCGGTCATGTCGAGGCCGCCGTTCATTTTCCGGATCAGCTCCATGTAATCGGCGGCGTCCAGGTCGAATACAGGCTTCGCATCCGGATGGTCGCCGATCTTGACCGGATCGCCGGTCAGCACGAGAACGTTTTGGACGCCGAGAGCAGCGGCGCCCAGAATGTCAGCCTGCAGCGCGATGCGGTTCTTG
>CAZCVC010000112.1:0-5074 GCA_964502045.1 uncultured Planctomycetia bacterium
CCAACGTACAACCCAACGTACAACCCAACGTACAACCCGACGTACAACCCGACGTTCTGAGGTCTTTGGGACGGGTGCCAGTCGATAGGAAGCAAAACAAGCAAACCTGCTTAAGAGATTAAGCAGGTTGTTTTGTTTCATCCGTCATAAGTTGACACCGTAGCTTATTGTTTGAAAGAGCCCGCCGGATCTATTCGGCGGGCTTCTTGTTTTTCACCTTCTGTCATGGCTTGATTTTGACCTGTTTAAGAGCATATATATCGTTATAGTCTTTCACCTCACAATCTCCAGAAAATGCTTAATTTTGCTTATTGATTTATAAGATTCTCTAATTAATACTTATTATAGTTAATTACTTATTAATTAATTATAAAATAATTGTTAGAAAGGAAAAAAAATGGAAAAGCTAGGCAGAATCAAGAAAGCAATCATGCTCATGATATCTTTTTCTTTCTCGTATATCATGGGTACCGCTTATGCAAACATGGAGATTGAGGAGGATCGGAGCAATACTATCCCGGAATCCAACCCCACCGATCCCAGAGATGCGATGGCATTAAGCGAGTTCCTTAATAGCGGAGCCGTCGAAGATGAGACACCACCGCCCGTAACGTCGTCACCGCCGGTCACTCCGCCGGTCACGCCGAATCCATCTTACGACCCGACCTATTTACCGACCTATTTACCGAGCTATAACCCGACCGAGTAATTGAACGAGGTAAAGAAAGAGCCCGCCGGATCTATTCCGCGGGTTTCTTTTTTTCACCTCCTGCGATCGCTTGACTTTAACCCCTGTTAGATGTTAAATTTGTTAATTATTGGTAATTATTAATTATTTATGTCAACAGAGGGCCCAACCACTCCATGCCCAAATCATTGCAGAACCTAGTTCTATGGACGTCTCCGGTCTTGGCAGCATGCTTGATCGGTTTTACGGTCTTCAACCGCGTCCGCATGGAACATTGGTTTAACAGGGGCACTTATTATCTGATCGCAGCGTTGTTCGGCGTCTGGGTTTGGATCGTGTTCCGGACGGCCGCCGTTCACTGGAAGGGATTGAAAGCATCGCTTGCGCAGAACCGCCACGGCCTCTGGTTTTCCCTTCTGCTGACGGTCGCGGTCTTCCTGACGGTGCCGTGTTCGTTCCGCGTGATGATGGACCAACCCGAGCTCGTGAATGTTTCGAAATCGATGACGTACGAGCGCCGCGTGGACATCCATCTCGAGGGCTATTGGCAGCCGGATGGCTACAAGCCGACCGCACGCTACATCGAGAAAAGACCTTTTTTATTCCCGTTCCTGATCCACGTCGTTCACGTGCTGACCGGTTACCGTCCCGAAAACGCATTCGTCGTGAACTTCATCGCGCAGCTCGTCCTTTTTTCGTTGTCGTTCATCCTCGCGGCGCGCCTTTTGGGCGGCCCCGTTTGGGGGTACGTGACTTTACTGCTTTTGGCGAGCCAGCCGCTCGTCACGCAATGCGCGACTTCGGCCGGCTTCGAGACGGTGCAGGCCGTATTTTTTTTGGCTGTCCTGGCATCTCTCGGATGGTACCTGAAAAAGCCTTCGCCAGATCGTCTTTGTTTTCTTTGGGCACAGACGATCGCGTTCGTGAATACGCGCTATGAATCGATAGCCATCGCCGCCGCACTTTTTTTTCTGATGCTGCCGTTCGTCCGCTGGCGCGACGTCGCGGCGCGAGCGTACGTCTATGCGCTGACGCCGCTCTTGCTGCTTCCCACTCTTTGGCAGAGAATCCTTTTCACGTCCGAGATATGGAATTACGACGACGGCGAGCGCCCGCTCTCAACGCCGGTGTTCGCGCTCAAGCATGCGATCCGGCACAATTTCGATTTCGTTCAAAAGGCGATGGATTTTTATTCGACCCTGCCGTACGCCGGCATCGTGAACATCGCGGGCCTTGCAGGCCTGGCCCTGTTTTGCGTGCGTTTTGCCGGTAAAAAGGAAGTCATGAGCCGGCCGGCGCGCCGCACCGCTTGGATCATTGGCGCGCTCATAGTCCTTTTTTGGGCCATCGTCACCAGTTATTTTTACAGCAACGTGGACCGTTCGCACGAAGTCCGTTTTTACCTGATATTCGTGATCGTGCTTTCGATGTTCGCCGTGTACCTGATGAGCCGCTGGACCATCCCTGGGACAAAGACCGTCGCAGTGCTGTTAAGCCTGGGATGTTTGCTGCTATACCACCCGGTTGCCATGACGGGCGCGCTCTCGAAAAGCCATACACTTACGCGTGAGTTCAAGCTCATGGCCGATTACTTCAGACACGAACCGGACAAGAGATTTGTGATCGTGTACGATTGGCCCATCGTACTGACTATTTTCGATTACGGGGCGACCAGCTTTATCAAGGTTAACCGCAACCCCGAAAAAACGATTCTTTCGCATCTCAGATCAGGCGAACTTCGCGATGTTTTCGTTGTGCAGAGGATCAAAATTTCAAAACAGGGGAGCAGGATCGCCTCAGAAACGTCTTTGGACCCGGGGCATTTTCGTCTCGAGCTTATCGTGGAATTGAAAAATGGACGTGGCAAAGCTCTCCGCATTTCAAGGGTTATCCCCGAGAATTCATAAGTTATTGATATAAAATAAGTTATAATCATCAATCCCACTTGATTATTAATAGTTAAAAATATATAATATAAAGTATTAATGATAATAATCACTTAAAAATGATGACTTCCTTGATGCCCATTGAGTCTATGTCCGTGGCCGTTCTTATGGGCGGTCTCGGCACGCGTTTGCAAAGTAAAACAGCGGGTCTGCCGAAGGCCATGGCCGATATCCACGGTAAGCCCTTTTTTCAGTACCAATTGGCGATTTTGAGATCGCGCGGACTCAAGAATTTTGTGTTCTGCGTGGGCCACGGCGCTGATGCCATCGAAGCGTATTTCGGCGATGGCAAGCGGTTCGACGCAAATATTTGTTACTCGCGCGAGAGCGACCGGCTCCTGGGCACAGCGGGCGCGCTGAAAAAGGCGCTGCCGCTTTTGGAAAAAGATTTCATCGTTTGCTACGGAGATTCGTACATGGACATCGATTACCGCGATATGCTGCGACGCTACCGCGTTTCGGGCACGACGCCCGCGGCGATGATGGTTGTCTATAGAAACGAGGGCCGCTTCGAAAAGAGCAACGTGCTTTTCAAGAACGGCCGCGTCGTGAATTATGACAAGCACCGCCCGTCCGCCGACATGGCGCACGTCGACTACGGCGTGAGCGTGCTGTCGGCCGAAGCGCTCGGCGGCGTCGTCGAAGGGCGCGAAGCGGACCTGTCCGATGTCTATCACCAGCTCTCGGCAGAAGGCCGCCTGGCCGGTTATGAAGTGCACGAGCGTTTCTATGAGATCGGCGCGCCGGCGTCGCTGGAAGAGTTCAGGGAACTCGTGCGGAAAAATCTGCTCGTCAAAAAGCCGGCCATATTTCTCGATCGCGACGGCACGTTGAACGAGGCCGTAGACGGCGCGGGGAGGCCTGAGCCCGGCTCGCCTCTTGAGCGCGGTCAGCTCAAGCTCCTTCCGCGTGCGGCCGAAGCGTTGGGCCTGCTTCGATCGATGGGCTACCGTCTCATCGTCGTGTCGAACCAGCCGGCGGCGGCTAAAGGGGAGGCAAGCCTCGAGGAGCTTCACGGCATCAACGAGCGTCTCGAAACATCTTTGAAAGATGTTGGCGTATCTCTCGACGCAGTGCTTGCCTGTTTCCATCATCCGTCGGGCGGGGCTTCAGGAGACGCCGTGCTCATCGGGGATTGCGATTGCCGAAAGCCCAAGCCGGGGCTTCTTCAGACCGCTGTGCGCCGTTTCAATACCGACCTGGAGGCGTCGTACATGGTCGGAGATTCGGCCAAAGATATCGAGGCGGGACGGGCCATGCGCGTCAAATGCGTGTCGGTGGGGGCCGAAGCCCGGGAAGCGGGAGCTGATCTGTCGTTCGAAAGCGTTTACGAATTCGCCGTACATCTGAAAAAGGTTAAAAAAACGTGATCTCTTTCATTGTTCCTACCTACAACGAAGCCGATGTCTGCAAAAGGCTGGACCGCATGGTCCGTTTCCTGAAGAACTGCTCCTACGAGATCATCGTCGTCGACGACAGCAACGAGGAGAACTACTCGCTGCTGGATAAATACCGCGAGCAAGCCGAATTCAAGTTCGTCCTCATCAAAGGGTCCAAAAAAGGGAAGGGCGCGGCCATCAAGGCGGCCGTCGGAAAGACCTCGGGCTCCATCATTTTCTATGTGGACTCGGATCTCATCATCCCGCTGAAATATATCCACGAATTAACGGACAAGATCACGAAAGAAGACTATGACCTGGTCATCGCCGAGCGTCCGCTCATCCGCGCGCCGCGCAACCTGATGCGGATGTTCTTCTCGGCGAGCCTGAGCGTTCTGCAGAGGGTGTTCGTCTTCCAATCCGACTTTTTTCACGACACGCAGTGCGGCTTCAAGGCGTTCAAGGCCGATGTCCTGCGGAAGATCGTTTCGAAGCAGACCGTCGATCCGGGCATGTTCGACATCGAGTACCTTTACATCGCCCCCAAAAACCGCTTTAAGATCGCGAAGGTCAGGACGGTCCCGCTGCCGGAGATACGCCAGTCCAAGGTCAACTTGATCAGTTGCCTCGTGCACGATCCGCAGGACCTTCTCAAGATCAAGATCAACGGGATCACCGGCAAGTACCTGCTGGAAAAGGCCGGCGCCGTCTCTGGCGCGTTCGAGCTCGAACCCCGTGGGAACTGACATGGAGACGATAAAGCGTACGAAGAACGGGCCGGTCGGCGACTCTTCGGGCCAGGAATGGCATTCGGTCTATGCCTCAAAGGTCCTGGCCGACCGCCGCAGGACCACCCATCTCACGAAGATACGGGACATCGGCGTGCTCGACCTGCCGCGGACGGCTGCGGTACTCGATGTCGCCTGTGGGGAAGGTGAGATGCTGGACCTCCTCGTCGAGAACGGGTTCACGCGGCTGACGGGCGTGGACCTGGCAGCGCCCGTTGCTGTCAAGCCGGGTTGGACGTTCGTGAAGGGCTCGGTATCCGCAATGCCTTTCAA
>CAZCVC010000113.1:0-5056 GCA_964502045.1 uncultured Planctomycetia bacterium
CGGCATGAAAAGAGTCTGGTTTTCGTGCGACCCTATCGAGAGGGTCGTGATCGGTACCGCCAGCAGCTGCGAGAGCCGCGCGAGATATTTTTTTGTGTTGGCCGGGAGCGCTGCGAATTTCTTCGTCTGCGTGGTGTCGGTGAGCCAGCCCTTGTAAGTCTCATAGACGGGCTGGGCCTCTTTCTGGACGACCAGCGATGCGGGGAAATTTTTATAGGTTTTGCCGCGATGGCGGTAAGCCACGCATATCTTTATTTCCTTCAAGTCGTCAAGCACGTCGAGTTTCGTCACCGCGATCTCGCGGATGCCGTTGACGCGGCAGGAATAACTGACGAGCACCGCGTCGAACCATCCGCAGCGGCGCGGCCGGCCCGTCGTGGCGCCGAACTCCTTGCCCTTCTCGCGGATCTCTTCCATCAAGCGCGGATCGAATTCGGTCGGGAACGGCCCTTCGCCGACCCTCGTCGAATAGGCCTTCACGACGCCGATCACGTTGTCGATCGCGCTCGGCGGCATGCCGCTGCCGACGGCCGCGCCGCCGGCGGTCACGTAGCTCGACGTGACGAACGGATAAGTGCCGTGGTCAACGTCCAGGTGCGTGCCCTGGGCGCCCTCGAACAGTATCTTCTTCTTGGCGCGGTGCGCTTCCCAGAGCAGAAGCGAGGTGTCGCAGACGTAAGAGGCCATTCTTTTCGCGTAACCCCGGTAATCGTCGTGAATTTTCTGGAAATCGCAGCACGGCTGGCCGTAGATCCGCTCGAATTGTTCGTTCTTTTCGGCGACGGCTGCTTTTAGTTTTTCGTGGAAAAGCGACTCATCGTAAAGGTCCGCCAGGCGGATGCCCGTGCGCGTGGCTTTGTCGGCATAAGCCGGGCCGATGCCGCGGCCCGTGGTGCCTATCTTCGTCAGGCTCTTCTTGCCCTCGCGCGCCTTATCCGTCTGCTTGTGGTAAGGGAAGATCAGGTGCGCGCGGTCGCTCAAGAAAAGGCGCCCCTTCACGCGGATGCCCTTGGCCTCGAGACCTTCGATCTCTTCCAGCAGGGCGACCGGGTCGATGACGACGCCGTTGCCGATCACGCACTTGGTTTTCGGATTGAAAATACCGGATGGGATCAGGTGCAGCACGAATTCGCCGCATTCTTTCACGACCGTATGGCCGGCGTTGTTGCCTCCCTGGTAGCGCACCACGAAATCGGCGTTTTTAGCCAGGATGTCGATGATCTTGCCCTTCCCTTCGTCGCCCCATTGGGCGCCCACCACGACTGTGCTCATAAGCTCCTTACATCATCCGGCGGATAGAGGACTTCTCCGCTATCCGCCGCCCGATGCCGTTTTAATTTGTGCGAATTCTAAAGTTTGATCAGCTTCGCGTCCAGAATGTTGTTCGCTTTTCTGATCTCGGCTAAGAGCGTGTCCGGCACCGCACCGTCTATCTTCAACAGCGTGCGCGCCCGGCCGCCCTTCACGTCGCGTCCCAGCGTCATGCCGGCGATGTTGACGTTGTTGTTGCCGAGCAGCGTGCCGATCTGGCCCACGATGCCCGGGACGTCCTTGTTGGTGATCAGCAGCAGATGGCCCTCGGGCACGGCCTCGACGTTGGAACCGTCTATCATGACCAGCCGCGAATCGTCGCGCGTGAGCACGCTGCCGGCCGCCGTCGTGCCCTTCTTGTCGGTCTTGACCTCGACTTGGATCACGTTCGCGTAATGCTCGGCCGTTTCGGTCTTGGATTCGGTGACCTTGATGCCGCGCTCTTTCGCGAGCACGGAAGCGTTCACGTAATTGACGCTCTCGGCCGAGATCGCGGACAGAAGGCCCTTGATCACGGATATCGTCACCGGCGTCGTTTCGATCTCTGCCGCTTTGCCCAGGTACTTGATGTCGAGCTGGAGGATCTGGCCGTCGACGAGCTGTCCGACCAGCAGGCCCAGCTTCTCGCCGAGATAAAGGTAAGGACGTATCTGCTCGAGCACTTCAGGGTCGACGGTCGGGACGTTGACCGCGTTTTTCGTGCCTTTGCCGGAAAAGAAATCGAGGATGCTCTGCGCGACGTCGACGGCGACGGCGATCTGCGCTTCCTCGGTGGACGCGCCAAGGTGCGGCGTCACGATGACTTGAGGAAGCTTTGCGAGCGCGAGGTCCTTTGGGGGCGGCTCGGACTCGAACACGTCGATCGCCGCGCCGGCGACCCTGCCCTCTTCGATCGCTTTCGCGAGCGCTGCCTCATCGATGAGGCCGCCGCGGGCGCAGTTGACGATCCGCACGGTCTTTTTCATTTTCGAAATTTCTTTTTCGCCGATCATGTGCTTGGTCTCGGCCGTCAGCGGCATGTGCAGCGTGATGAAATCGGAGCGCTTGTAAACCTCTTCCAGCGTCACGGACTCAACGCCCATCTGCAAAGCCTTCTCGGCGCGCAGGTACGGGTCGTACGCGATCACCCGCATGCCGAACGCCTGGGCGCGCTTGGCCACCTCAGAGCCGATGCGTCCCAAGCCGACGATGCCGAGCACTTTTTCGTAAAGCTCAACGCCGGTGAATTTTTTTCTCTCCCACTCGCCCTTCTTCACGGAATCATTGGCGCGGGGAATGTTACGCGACATCGCCATCAGAAGGCAGAAGGTATGCTCGGCCGCGGAGATCGTGTTACCGCCCGGCGTGTTGATCACGACGATGCCGCGCTTTGAAGCGGCCTCGAGGTCGACGTTGTCGAGCCCGACGCCGGCGCGTCCGATCGCCTTCAGCTTCTTACCGGCCTCGATCACTTCCTTCGTGATCTGCGTGCCGGAGCGCACGACGCAGGCGTCGGCGTCGGCGATCTCTTTCTTCAATTCCTCGATCGGAAGCTTCAGCTTCACGACGACGTTCACGCTCTTGTCGCGGCGGAATACTTCGAGGCCCTCTTCGGAGAGGTCGTCGCAGATGAGGACTTTGTACGTTCCTTTATTGGCGAGCGTCGCGGTAGGCATATTTTCCTCTCAGGCGTGCACGGCTTGCGCGTTTTTGTAGCCGGCCTTGGCCATCGCATCGATGAACACCTCGAAGCCGGTCTTGGCGTCCTTCATCGTGCAGGCGTAGCCCATGTGCGCGAAGCGCACGATCTTGCCCTGCAGGTCGCCCTGCCCGTCGGCCATGATGACCGCGTGCTGGTCACGCATGTGGTTGATGACATCCTTGGAATTGATCGCCTGCGGCATGACGACCGCGGTGAGGCCGTTGGCCGCCGCTTTCGAGAATATTTCGAGGCCCAGCGCCTTCATCTTCTCGCGCACGTACTTGGCGACTTCGGCGTGGCGTTCCCAGACTTTTTCCATGCCTTCTTCGAGAAGCATCACGAGCGCTTCGTCGAGGCCGCGTATCAGACTCACGGCCGGCGTATACGGGGTGTCGTTTTTCTTCATCGCCTTCAGCGTGTCGCCGAAGTGGAAATAATATTTCGGGAAATTGGAGCCGGCGATGGCGGCCTGGGCGCGCTCATTGACCGCGACGAAGGAAAGTCCCGGGGGAAGCATGAGGCCCTTCTGGCTGCCGCAGACGACGACGTCCACACCCCACTCGTCCATCCGGAGCGGGTCGCAGGCGAGGCCCGAGATCGCATCGACGAAGAGCATGGCCTGAGAAGTGCGCGTGATCGCCGCGATCTCTTTGATCGGGTGCGTCACCGCGGTCGAGGTCTCGCAGAGCGTCACCAGAACTGCTTTGGCGCGCGGGTTTTCCTTCAGCGCTGCGCTGACTTCGGCGGCCGTCACGGCCGTGCCATAAGGAAGCTCGTAGCTTTTCACATCGAGGCCCTGGCTCTTGGCGATGTCGCGGTAGCGCTCGCCCCACTTGCCGGCCGAGATCGAGATCACGGCGTCGCCTTTGGACAGCAGGTTGGTGATCGACGCTTCCATCGCGCCGGTGCCCGAAGACGCGAAATAAAGCACCGGGTGCTTCGTCATGAACACTTTCGAAAGGTTGGCGTTCACGCGCTCGAGGATGGCCTGGAATTCCTTGGTGCGGTGATGGATCATCGGCAGCGCGGTCTTTTCGAGCACGCGCTTCGGAACGTTCGTAGGTCCGGGGGTCAGCAGCAAAGCCTCTTTCATGGCAAAATTTCCTTTATCGATCTGGTTTTTAGTTTACAAAAAATAGTTTTAAAAAATTTATTTCTTGATAGCGCGGACGTTCTCCACGACTTCGTCCACGATGCCGTACGCCTTCGCCTCGTCCGACGACATGAAATAATCGCGCTCGGTGTCCTTCTCGATCTTCGCGACGTCGTGGCCGGTGTGGTGCGAGAGGATCTTGTTGAGCTTCGCCTTCAGGGTCGAGATCTCTTTCGCCTGGATGTTGATGTCGGACACCGTTCCTTGCGCGCCGCCCCACGGCTGGTGGATCATGACGCGGGAGTTGGGCAGCGAATAACGCTTGCCCTTCGTGCCGGCCGCAAGTAAAAGCGCGCCCATGCTCGCTGCCTGCCCGATGCAGTACGTCGAAACGACGGGCTTCAGGAATTGGATCGTGTCGTATATCGCAAGGCCCGCCGTCACGGAACCGCCGGGCGAATTGATGTAGATGTGGATGTCCTTGTCCGAATCCTCCATCTGCAGGAACAGGAGCTGCGCGACGACGAGGTTGGCCATGTGGTCGTCGACCGGCCCGATGAACATGACGCGGTCCTTCAGCAGCCTCGAATAAATATCGTAGGAACGCTCGCCGCGGCCCGTCGTCTCAATTACCATCGGAATCAGAATGCTCATCGGGTCCCCTTTCTCGGGTTTTGAAGAATTATTTGGATTCATCGAATTTTGCATTGGCCACCAGAAAATCTACCGTTTTCGCCTCGAGCATGCTTTCGCGCAGATCGTCTTCGAACACCTGCTGCACCTCCTCCATCGGACGCTGTGATTCGGCCGCCAGCGCTTCGAGGCGCTTCTTCAGTTCGATCTCGTCGACTTCGAGCTCTTCGATCTCGGCGATCTTCTGCAGGATGAAATAAAGCCGGACCTGCTCCTCGGCGCGTTCCTCGATCTCGGCTTCGATCTTCGGCAGTTCCTCTCCGAATTTCGCCTCGGGA
>CAZCVC010000114.1:0-5020 GCA_964502045.1 uncultured Planctomycetia bacterium
TACGCTATCGTCGACGAAGTCGACTCGATCCTTATTGACGAAGCGCGCACGCCGCTCATCATCTCGGGCCCCAGCGATGAATCCACGGACAAATACTACACGATCGACAAGATCATCCCGAAGCTTTTGAAAAACGAGGACTACGAGATCGAGGAAAAGACGCGCTCGGTCGCGCTGACCGACAAGGGCAACCACAAGATCGAGGGCCTGCTCGGCGTCGAAAATCTTTACGACCCTTCCAACGTCGACCTCGTGCACCATGTGAATCAGGCGCTACGCGCGCACGTCCTGTTCAAGATCGACGTCGACTACGTCGTCAAGGACGGGGAGGTCATAATCGTCGACGAGTTTACGGGCCGCCTGATGCCGGGACGGCGTTTCTCCGACGGTCTGCACCAGGCGCTGGAGGCCAAAGAGCGCGTAAAGGTCGAAGAAGAGAACCAGACGCTGGCGACGGTCACGTTCCAGAACTATTTCCGCATGTACAACAAGCTGGCCGGCATGACCGGCACCGCGCTGACCGAAATGCAGGAGTTCCACCAGATCTACAAGCTCACCGTCGTCACGATCCCGCCGAACCGTCCGCTGATCCGTAAAAATTTCCCCGACCGCGTATACCGCACCGAAAAGGAAAAGTTCAACGCCGTCGTCACCGAGATCATCGAATGCCACAAGCGCGGCCAGCCCGTTCTCGTCGGCACCGTGTCGATTGAAAAGTCCGAGCAGCTTTCGAGCCTGCTGCGGCGCTCGAACGTGCTGCACAAGGTGCTGAACGCCAAATACCACGAAATGGAAGCCGAGATCATCAAACAGGCGGGCCAGCACAGCTCTGTCACGATTGCGACCAATATGGCCGGCCGCGGGACCGACATCGTGCTCGGCGAAGGCGTCAAAGAAGTCGGCGGCCTGCACGTGCTCGGCACCGAACGCCACGAGGCTCGCCGCATCGACAACCAGCTGCGCGGCCGCTGCGGGCGCCAGGGCGACCCCGGATCGTCGCGTTTTTATCTGGCGATGGAGGACGACCTCTTGCGCATTTTCGGTTCCGACCGCATCTCGGGGCTCATGCAGAAACTCGGCATGGAAGATGGGCAGGAGATCGAGCACCCGTTCATCACGAAGGCCATCGAAAACGCGCAGACGCGCGTCGAAGGCCGCAACTTCGAGATCCGAAAACAGCTTTTGGAATACGACAACGTAATGAACCGCCAGCGCGAAGTGATCTATGCCGAGCGCCGCAAAGTGCTCGAAGGCGAAGACCTGAAGCAGCACTATCTCGACATGGCCGAAGAGGTGATGGACGGGCTTGCGCGCAGCGTGCCGTCGACGGAAGAGGAATATTTTAAGGTGCTGGCCGAGACCGTGCGCCAGGTGTTTCCGGTCCCGTTCGAAGGCCTCGAATCCGACTCGGGCGACACGCTCGTGGACGCGCTCGTCGCGCGCGCCAAAGAAGCGTACGAACAGAAGGAAAAAGAGGTCGGGCCCGAACCGATGCGCCGGCTCGAGCGCATGATCCTGCTCGACGTCGTCGACTCGAAATGGAAGGACCACCTGCGCACAATGGACAACCTGCGCGAAGGCATCGGTCTGCGCGCGTACGGGCAGAAGGACCCGCTCGTCGAATACAAGCGCGAGGCGTTCGAAGGCTTTCAGGCGCTTGTGGAAGCGATCAAGCAGGATTCGTTGACGTTTATTTTCCGCGTCAAGCGGATGGAGCAGAGCAAGCTGCCCGAACAGATCGCGGAAAAAGCCTCGACGATGAAGTTTCTTCATCCGGAAGCGGGTTCCGTTCTGAAGGGCGCACGGCCTGTCGGCCGGTCGACGGAGGGCCTCGAAGGCGGTTTCCCGCCGCCGGGCGCACCCGAGATGCCGGCGCGCAAAGCCACGCCGATCACCGTCAATGACGGCGAAAAGACCGGCCGCAACGAGATGTGTCCCTGCGGGAGCGGAAAAAAATATAAAAAATGCCACGGCCAGTAGTCCGCAATTTCGGCGCCGCGGCCGCGTCGGCGCTGTTGCTGGCACTGCCTTACCATTTCGGGTTCCTCTGGCCGCTGGCCTTCTTCGCGTTCGTCCCTTATTTCTTTTCCCTCCAGAATAAAACGCGGGGCCAAGCTGTGTCCCAGTCCTACCTGTTCGGCGTGCTCTTCTTCGGCCTCATCGGCTACTGGCTCAATTACGTGAACGTGGTCGGCTTCGCGGTGCTGACGCTGTATCTGGCGCTGTACCCGGCGCTGTTCGGCTGGTACGCTTCGCGTTTTTTCTATCCCGAGGGCGGCTCGGCCGCGCCCGGACGCTTCAAGACCGCGCTGTATCTGGCCGCCGCCTGGACGTTGCTGGAATGGGCGCGCAGCTGGATCATCAGCGGACTGCCGTGGGCGCTTCTCGGCTACGGCCAGTGGAAAAACCTTCCGTTCATCCAGATCGCGGACGTTACCGGCGTCTGGGGCGTTTCGTTCGCCGTGATGGCCGCCAATTTCCTGCTCTACCAGTTCCTGCGTCATAAAAAAAGCGCGATCAAATGTTTTTACGCGTTCGGCGGTCTTCTCGCGGCCCTATATATTTATGGCTTTCTTATGATCGGCCACTGGTCGCCGGCCGTCGATGCGAAGCCTTCACTGCGCGTGTCCGTTGTGCAGGGCAACATCCCGCAGGACCAGAAATGGGACACGAAGGTCCGCAACATCATTTTCGAAAAATACAAACGCCTGACGCTGATGGGCGCGAACGACGCCTCCGACCTCGTCGTGTGGCCCGAGACAGCGTTTCCGGGATTTCTCGAGGACGAACCCGTAATGGCGGCCCACCTGCGCAGCACGGTCCGCCAGTCGAAAACCCCCGTGCTCGTCGGCGCGCCGACGCTCGGAAATCTCGAGGGCGGGGGCTTGCGTTTTTACAACAGCGTGATCCTGTTCGGCCCGAACGGGGAAGAGGGACAGCGCTACTCGAAACTGCACCTGGTGCCGTTCGGCGAATACGTGCCGTTCGAACCGCTGCTCGGCTTCATCCGCCACTTCGTCCACATCGGCCATTTCTCGCCGGGCCGCGAAAAAACCATTTTCGTCGTGCGTCCGCGCGCGCCGCAGAATTACGTGACGGCGCGTTTCGCGGCGCTGATCTGCTATGAGGACATTTTTCCGGGCCAGCCGCGTGATTTCGTGCGGCTCGGCGCCGATTTTCTCGTGAACGTGACCAACGACGCCTGGTTCGGCAAGACCTCAGCGCCGTACCAGCACGCGCAGGGGTCCGTGTTCCGCGCCGTCGAAAACCGCGTGCCGGTCGTGCGCGCGACCAACACGGGCCTGTCCTGTTTCATCGCTCCGACAGGCGAGGTCACGGCCTCGGTCGAGGACCGCGGCCAGGAGATCATGGTCACCGGCCACAAGACGCAGGGGCTTTACCTCCGCAAGGCCGTTTCGGTCTACAACCGCTTCGGCGACTGGTTCCTGCTGGTTTGCGCGGCGCTCCTTTGGCTGGCCTTCCGCGAACGCCATTCCTCCCAGCGTTATTCCCGTCTTTAGTCCCGTCAAGACAAGTCTCAGACTCTGATTTTAATAGACATCAGCCGGGCCTCACTTTATAATAATTATTCAATTTATTCTTCCTAAGGAATTTAAATTAAATAGGTTATGAGCGACAGCGACCTCCTGAAAGAACGCTTTAAAAAATACCAGGCCCTGCGGGATCTCGGTGTAGACCCATTCGGCGGCCGGTTCGCGAAAGACGCGATGATCGGGGACCTGACGGCGCATTTTGAGGAAAACAAGAAAGTGCGCACGGCGGGCCGTCTTTCCTCGGTTCGGACGATGGGAAAGACCATTTTCTGCGATCTCAAAGACGAGACCGGGCGCATCCAGCTTTTCGTCAAACAGGACAATCTCGGAGATTCCTGGGCCTTCTTCGAGCAAGCCGATATCGGCGACATCGCCGGCGTCGAAGGCGAGCTCTTCAGGACCAAGACCGGCGAGATGACGATCCGCGCGCATTCGTTCCGCATCCTTTCGAAGAGCCTGCGCCCGATGCCGGAAAAATGGCACGGCCTCAAAGACACCGAAGCGCGCTACCGCCACCGCTACCTCGACCTGATATCCAACGACGAGTCGAAAGAGATTTTCAAAAAAAGGACGCTGATCGTGCGCGCGATCCGCAGCGCGCTCGACGACAAGGGGTATCTCGAGGTCGAGACGCCGATGATGCATCCGATCCCGGGCGGCGCCGCCGGCAAACCCTTCAAGACCCACCATGAAGCGCTAAATATCGATCTTTTCCTCCGCGTGGCGCCCGAGCTTTACCTGAAAAAACTTCTTGTCGGCGGTTTCGATAAAGTTTACGAGATCAACAAAAGCTTCCGCAATGAAGGCATTTCCACGCGGCATAATCCCGAATTCACGATGATCGAAGTTTACACGGCGTATCATGACGTCAATGACGTGATGGACCTGACCGCGGAGATCATCCAGAAGGCGGTCCGCGCCATAAAACCCGAGGGCCAGGACCTGACGCTTCCTTACGGGGAGAACCAGGTGATCGATTTTTCAAAATTCGAGAAAGTTTCTTTCGCCAAGCTCATGAAAGAGTCGTTCGACATCGGTCCCGGAGACGAAACAGAGACCTGGATACAGAAGCTTAAGAAAAAGGACGTCAAGGTGGAGGGCAAGGACCTATCCCGCACTCAGATCATCAACATCGTTGCGGACCTTCTGGACACTGCTTTGAAAGGCGGGGCCGACAGCAACATCGTCCGGCCCGTGTTCGTGACGGATTATTTTTCCGAATTGTCGCCGCTGGCGCGTAAAAATCCAAAGAACGAGCTTTTGAGCGAGCGCTTCGAGCTTTACATCGGCGGCATGGAGATCGCCAACGGTTACTCTGAGCAGAACGACCCTATTGAGCAAAAAAAACGTTTCGAAGAAGAGCTGAAAGAAAAGGGGAAGGCTGCTTCCACCGATACCATCGACGAAGATTATATCTTCGCGCTCGAACACGGGATGCCGCCCGCCGGCGGTCTGGGCATCGGCAT
>CAZCVC010000115.1:0-5017 GCA_964502045.1 uncultured Planctomycetia bacterium
CGGCGTTCTCTCGATGGCGAACAGCGGCCCCACCACGAACGGCAGCCAGTTCTTCATCACCGAAGTCCCGAGGCCGCACCTGGACAATCGGCATCCGATCTTCGGGCAGGTCACGAAGGGCGTAGAGGTCGTCACCGCTATCGCGCACGCCCCGGCGGACGGTAACGACAAGCCGAAAACGACGATCTCGATGAAAAAGGTCACGATCATCGAGGGCTGAAGCGTTTCGAAAATAAAAAACCCCGCCGGCTGGCTTGCGGCGGGGTTTTTTATTTCGGAAAAACTTTCAGGCGCGCGTCTTACAGCCGGCGCAGAAGCCGAAAAGTTTCAGGCTGTGATAGACGATCTTGAAGCGATGCCGGGCGGCCTCGCTGTTCTGCAGGTCTTCTATTTTCTGGTTCTCGAACTCGATGATCGCGCCGCAGCGGATGCAGATCAGGTGGTCGTGATGCGAGCGGCCCTGCGCGCGCTCGTAGAGCTTTTTTCCGTCGCCGAAATCCTGCTCTTCGAGGATCTCGCTCTCTTTTAAAAGAGCCAGCGTGCGGTAGACGGTCGCCTTCGAGACGGTAGGATCGGCCTTCTTCGAATACTGCAGCAGTTTTTCGGCGGAAAAATGGCCGGTAGCCTCGAGCGCCTCGTGCAGGATCGTGCGGCGTTGCGACGTCAGCTTCAGGTCTTTTTTTTCGAGAAACTCGCTGAAGATTTTTTCAGCCTCGTTCATCGGATGCCGCCTTCTTTAAAAACGATGCTCGAATTCCAGGATGCATTTGAATTGGCCTTCGGGAGTATTATCCGTGATTCCGAATAAATAGCCAACATTGTATTTTATTTTCTTGAAAAGTTTCCCCTGGACGACGGGACCGATGAAATGTTCCTGCTCCTCATAAGTACGGCCGTCATCCATAGGCCCGAATTCAGAATGGATCTCGAAACCGGGCTGGAATTCCTCGCGCAGCCGGTAAAGCGTCTGCCAGGCGAACCCGGGCTCCCAATCGTCGGTATCACCGGTGCCTATTTCCTTCTCGAGGATCGGGTTCAAGCGATGGACGAAATCCCCGAACTGTTTTTCCAATAGGATCTTCAGCTCCAGCTTGTCGGCATCGCTGTGCTCTTTCCATTCATAAGCGATATAGAAGCCCAGGTCGAACCAAAATTGTCCCTGCTCCGTCAACTGAAAGCGGTTTTCCCACTCCGTCGCCGTATACTCGTAATCCCGTTCTTCGCCGTCTTCCCTCGCCTCTTTTTCGATCTCTCCGTAAACCTCGGTAAACCAACGGTCGGTGACGCCGTAGCCGATGGCAAATTTCTGTTCCTGCGCGTCGTCGAAACCTTCGCGGTCGTCGAAGTCGACGGCAAACTGATATTCCAGCTCCAACTCTCCCTGCTCCACGAGCGGAGAATATACTTTTTTGAAAGCCCAGGCGTTCGACGAAACAAGAAAACCTGCGGCCAACACGATAAGCGTTAACTTCTTGAAATAGCGGGGTTGCATTGCGGATTCCTTTATTTTACCGTTGAGGATTTGACGTTCTTGGTTGATTGCGATTTCTCCAGAATGCCGCTGACCACGAGGATGCCGGCCAGCGTTAAAAAATATCCAAGCGCTTGGATGCCCGACGGTTTCTCCACGTACCCGATCAGCACGTTTAGGAATCGCCCGACGATGCCCGCTTCGGGTAAAAAGGAGGACGTGTCCCACAGCGCCGTCCCCAGCTCCGGAACAAAGCCGACCGAGGACAGGAATGCCAGGCCCTGCGAGACCATTCCGGCGGCCAGAAAAACCAAAAGAATGCTGGTCACGGAAAAAAGCTGTTTGGCGGGAATTTTCACGAGGCCAAGGTAAAGCGCGGCCCCAGTCAAGACGCCCAGAGCGATGCCGACGGCGAAACCGGCGATCACCGAGGCGACGCTCTGCCCCGCCGCGAGGACTCCGTAAGTGAAAAGAACCGCTTCAGAGCCTTCCCGCAGCGTCGAAAGTCCCGCAACCACGGCCAGCGTGTGCAGCGGCTTCTCATCAGCCGCAACGGCTTTGCCGATCTGCTTGATCTGTTCTGTCATGCGCCGGCCGTGCACGCGCATCCATATCACGGTCCACCCAATCAGCACGGCCGCGGCGAACAGCACGCACGCGTTCAAGACCTCCTGCGCCCGGCCTCCGAACCCTTCTGAGAGGCTCCGCGTGAAAAAGGCCAGCACCACGGATCCGAGAGTGCCCAGCGCGATGCCGGCGCTCACCCAGCGGCGGCGGCCGGTCATGCCTTTCGTCGCGGCCAGGAGCACGCCGACGACCAGCGCAATCTCGACCACTTCCCTGAAAATGATGATGACGACGGAAAACATAGGCTCCCTTTACTTGGCCTCGATCGTGCCGTTGGCGGTGTCCATGTGAAACTCGCCGAAGTATTTGTAACTGCCGGGCTTGAGCGGGCCGATGAACACCGTGATCTTGGAATTGCCGGCTACGATCTTTTCCCGGTTCAGGTCATAGCTCTCAAATTCTTCGGGAGTCGGGTCCTCATTTTTGACGACGACTTTCACTTTTTTACCGGCCGGCACCTCGAGCGCCGCCGGCGTGAACCGGTGATCCTTGATGACGATCTCATAAACCGGCTCTTCGGCCGAAACGGACGGGACGCCGAACAAAGCCAAAACCAACAAACCTGCGGGTAATATGCGTATCATTTCTAGTTCCTTAATTATGGTTTTGAGAACGATTCTCACTATGAAATTAAAAAAAATCAGCCATGCCGGCTGGACTACTAATTGAGACTATATCTCAATTGAGATTAGGTGTCAATAATATTTTAAAAAAAATCTGCCGCCGCTTTAACCGCCGTAGCTGGCAATGATCTCGAAAACGCCGCGACGAACGAGCATGATACCGATGGCGGCCAAGAGCAGATTGAAGATCTTCGAGAGCGTTTGCGAACCGGCCTCCCCCAAAATACGGGAAAAGAAGCGGGATCGGTCCAGCACGGCCCCGCAGAGAAACACGTTCACGACGATGGAAACCACCGTCGGGACCAGGCCGTAGGACCGCAGGCTGATCAGCGACGTCGTCAGCACGGCGGGGCCGACCATCAGCGGCACGGCCAGAGGCACGACGCCGACGACTTTCGCCGATATATCAGATGTTTTTTCGAAAAATAAAAGGTCGCGGATGGAAACCGTGAAAAGGATGATGCCGCCGGCGATGAAAAAGTCTCCCATCGTGATGCCCAGCCATCCGAACGCGAATTCGCCGAGCACGAGGAAGGCCAGCGCGACGCAAAGCGCCGTCAGCGTCGAGCTCCACACCAGCCGCTTCTTCTTGTCTTCCGAGATGCCGTCGGTCAGCGCCAGATACATCGGGATCACGCCGAGCGCGTCGACGGCGACGAAGATCGAGACGAACGAGAGGAAATAATTATTCAGCAGGTCCATCGGTCAGCGCACCTCTTTTACTTTCGGGGCGATCCACGCCATCACGATCACCCTTCCCACGCAGGATATCAGAAAAAGCGTCAAAAATGAATAGCCGAACAGCGGCGGGACGCGCGTGAATAAAAAACCGCCCGCCAGCGAGCCGAGCAGCATTGCGACGCTGTTCATCACGTTAAAATACGACGTGCAGCGGATGCGTTTTTCGGGCGAAACGGCCTCCAGGATGAAGTTCGTAAAGAGCAGGTTGAAGCCTCCCCAAAAACAGCCGGCGACGATCTGCACAAAAAACAGGAACCCGAGGTGCCGGGACACCATCCACAGAAGCGGCGCCAGCGCGATGCCCCATCCGGCCACGCGCATGATCTTCAGATTTCCATCGAGGTCGCCGTATTTTCCCCAAAGTCCCTGGAAAAGAAATCCGGAGACCGCGGCCGTGGTCACGATGACCATGTAGGAGGCGTAGCTGTAGCCGAGGTCCTTTAAAATAAAAAATGCCAGCAGCGGCGCGGAGACGTTCACGCAGAACGTCATGGCCGAGACGAACAGCACGAATTTCGCAAAATTGCTGGTGCGGAATTGCCGGACAAAATCGAAAAAACTGAAATACACGTCGTGCGAAGCGTGGCGGAAAGGCTCTTTCATTTTCAGCAGGCAGAACCAGGCATAAAAACGGCAGGTCATCGCAAAAACGAAGATCAGCGTGAATCCCTTGATGTTTTCCTTGCCGAAATAGTGGAGCGTCAGGCCCGCCGCGACGGACACGGACACCGTCAGCATCCCCTGCAGGCGGTTGCGCCAGCCGAAATACTGGCCTCTTTTTTTTACCGGGATGTAGTCCGACATCAGGCTCTGCCACGCCGGAACCGCGAACGCGCCGAAAGACGTGAAGACGGTCGCAGCCGCCAGAAGCATCCACGGCATCCATTCGGGCCGGCCGCGGAACACGTAAGGGATCAGGACGATGGGGATCCACGAAAGCGCGTGGAAAAAGACGATGACATTGATGAGTTTCAGGCGGGAGCCGATCGACTGCGTCAGGCTTGCCGAACGCATCTGCAGCAGCGTCGCGACGAGCATCGGAATGGACGCCAGATACGCGATCTGGTGGACGCTGGCGCCGAGTGCGATGCCGTACGGGATCAGGTAGACGTCGCTGACTCCGACCATCATCGACGTGAATAGCCCGTCGAGGATGGAAAAATAGAGGCTTTTTCTGACCGAACCTTTTTCGAATTTCATGACGACCGAAAAGCCCCTCGACTTCTTGTTACTTTATCGCGTTCTCCACGTCTTCGACGAGCTCGGGCGTGTACGCGTGGTACTCGCCGAGGATGCGCCCGTCGGAGGCGACGAGGTAGCTCGTCGGAATACCGACGACGCGGTAGCGCTCGCTCACGGCCTGGTCCGAATCGAGCACGACCGGGTAATTGATGCCGACCTTCTTGACGAAGCCCGAGACTTTCGCGGCGGACTCGCCGACGTCGACGCCGAGGATCGTGAACGCGTCGCCGCCGAATTTCTTCTGCAGGCTTATGAGCCCCGGGATCTCCTCGCGGCACGGCGGGCACCAAGTGGCCCAGAAATTCAGCAGCAC
>CAZCVC010000116.1:0-4954 GCA_964502045.1 uncultured Planctomycetia bacterium
GATGGTTCCGATGTTCACGTGAGGTTTAGTGCGTTCGAATTTTTCTTTGGACATTGCCCCTCCCTTTACCTTGACTGATTGATGAATCACGAAAACAGAAACTTAATAATCTGGAGCTGCAGGTCGGGATTGAACCGACGACCTCGTCCTTACCAAGGACGTGCTCTACCAACTGAGCTACTGCAGCGAGTCGGCAGAGCCTCTGAACTCAAAGATAAAAGAGCTCAATAGAGTTAAATTATAATGTTTTTTCTTCTAGTGTCAAGCGGGTCGCCGTCATCTTCCGACCGCAACGGACCCCTCTATCCGCCCTGGGAATCGCGCCGCATCGCGTCCAGAACCAGCCTCCTGTGCTTGATCGCGCTGGTCTCCTGCGCCGCATCCTCGGCCATAGCCCGATCGAAATCGGCCAGCGCGCGGGAGAGGTCCTCCTTGTGCAGATAACTGGCGCCGCGGTTGTGATACGAGAAAGCCAGGACCGGGTTAGGCGTAGTAGGCGAAGCCAGCGCCATTTCAATGCTCCTGCCGTAGTTGGCTATCGCCGCGTCGTAGTCGCCCTCGGCAAAATAATAGTCCGCTTTCTTCATCTGGGCATAGCCCATTCTGGGATAGATCTTCAATGTGTTTTCCATCAGCGTGAGGCTGTTTTTCCAGACGCCGCATTGCCGCACCGTGTGCGCGCAGAGCCCCGCCAGCAGGAGCGCCAGCAAAACGACGAGCGCCCGCTTCGCCCAGCGGGACGCTCCTTGCCGAAGCACGCCGTCCATAGCGAGCGCGAACGGGAAAAAAACGCCCGCAGCGGGCAAATAAGTGTATTTATCGGCAAAGACGGTGTAATTAAAAAAATAGAGAAAAGGAAGAGTGGGCAAAAGACCGATCAGAAAAAAAGCGGCGCCGAAAAGGACCGCCGGGTATCGCCTGCCCGCCAGGATCGCAAGACCTATGAGGAAAAAAAGCAGAAGCGGCGACCATACGAACTCCCACGGCCGCGTCTCAACAACTTGCCGGAGCGAATACATCACGCTCAGGTCCATGGGCCAAAAAATTTTGGACAAGTAAAAAAGCGGTCCATAGCAGAGGATCTGGCCTTGGAGAGGCGTCCAAGGAACATGCCCAGCGGACGCTTCCGACGAATGCGCGAAAATCGCCATCAGACAGATGATGAATGAGGCGGCGACGTACGGCGCGAGCCACCTCCAATCGGCCTTGCTTTTCGGGAAGAAAAAAAAGCGGATCAGGACCAATACGACTGGCAGCGTCACCGCCATGGGCTTTGAAATGACGGCCAGCAGGAAAAATAGCAGCGACCACAGAACGTTTTTGCCGTCCCCGGCGCGGAGATGGCGCACATAAAAAAGCGCCGAGATCAGGTAAAAAAATAGATACAGCGTGTCTTTCCTCGAGGAGATCCAAGCGACCGGCTCGCAGTGGATCGGATGCACCGCGAACAAAAGCGCGGTGATGAAACCGGCCCTGTCGCTGCCGGAGATCCCGCGGAAGAGCCAGAAAATCAGCAGCGAGTTGGCCAGATGCAACGCGAGGTTGTCGAAATGGTAAACGAACGGGTTCAAACCGAAGAAATAATTTTCCAGCGCGTACGAGAGCATCACCAGGTTGTTGAACTGCCCCTGGTCCGGATAAAAGATGATCCTGACGAAATTGCCCCAATTCAAATGAAGGACTTTGTCGTTGTTCAGCAGCAACAGCGGGTCGTCGATGTTGATGAAGCCGCTCCGCAGGCAGGGCAAGTAGACAAGGAAGGTCAGGACCAGAAGCGGGACCGCCCACCGCCAACCCATCCCCCGGATCTCAGCCATCGTCATCAGGTATCTGCTTTCATTGAAAATGGAGCGGGTGGCGGGAATCGAACCCGCGTAGCGAGTTTGGAAAACTCGAATTCTACCATTGAACTACACCCGCGAATGCGCCAATTTTGCCACATTTCCGGGCAAAAGAACAATCAGATTCGTTCGATCACGTCTTCTTTTTTATAGCGGATCTTGGGGACTGACGCGTATTTGTCGTCTCCGCCTGCCGCTTTGCGGCAGGACGGATCCGTCCTCGCCAATTGGCGAGGCGGAGGCGGCGATCTTTATTAAATTCTTTCTATCACATCCTCTTTTTTAAAACGTATTTTAGGTATGACCGCATACTTGTCATCTGGTGAGCGGTATCCGACGGCGCAGGCCACGAACGTGTGATAGCCTTTGTTTCCGAGTCCGAGGACTTCATCGTATTTGGCGGGGTCGATGCCTTCCATCGGGCAGGTGTCGACGCCGAGCATCGCGGCGGCGGTCATAAAATTGCCGAGCGCGATGTAGACCTGCAGCGCGGCCCAGTGGTCGACGTTCAATTTTTCCGCCGGCTGGGCCAGAAAACCGAGCATGACTTTTTTGTACCCGTCGAGCGACTCCGCCGCGACGCCGCGGACCTCAACGATGCGGTCGATGAAGCGCTGGACGTCGGAAGCGCCCATCCCCTTCTTGATCGCCATCACAACGTGGTGAGAGCACTGCGCGGGCTGCTTCTGCTTCCAGGAAGCCTCCGCGAGCTTTTCCTTGGTGGGCTGGTCGGTCACGACGAAAAACTTCCAGGGCTGCAGGCCGAACGAAGACGGCGTCAAGACGAGCGCCTCTTCCAGCGCGGCCCAAACATCGGCCGGGATCTTGCGCGCGGGGTCAAAGGCCTTCGTGGCATAGCGCCATTTCAATTGCTGTGTCAGAAAAGCCGGTTCTACGGATTTCATGGTCATCATTTTAAATCAAAAAGCAGAAAGCGGCACGCTTTATCGAGCGCCGCGATCTCGATACGCTCGGCGCCTTCGAACGAGGCGCCGTCGCCGTCGTCGAGCCTCAGGTCCGGCAGGTAGACCGGTCCTTCGATGACCTGCATCCAAACGCCGCGGCCCTTTTTCGGCGCGTAAACGATCTGCCCGCCCCGCCGCACGCGGCCGTGGTAGATGCCGGCGTCCTGGTGGAGGCGCACGGCGCCTTGTTCGGGACTGCCGGAGGCCAGCAGCACGAGGCCCTCTTCGGCGATCTGCGCGGAAAAGCTCGTCTGCTCGTAGCTTGGTTCGAGGTTCTTTTTTTCGGGGAAGATCCAGATCTGCAGAAGGTGCACGGGGTTTTTCGGGGACGGGTTCATTTCGCTGTGCGTGACGCCGGTGCCGGCGCTCATGCGCTGCACGTCGCCGGGACGGATGGCCGAACCGTTGCCCATGCTGTCTTTGTGCGCGAGCTCGCCTTCGAGCACCAGCGTCACGATCTCCATGTCGCGGTGCGCGTGCGTCGGGAAGCCCATGCCCGCCTTGACCCGGTCTTCGTTGATGACACGCAGGCTGCGGAAATGCGTGTGCGCCGGGTCCTGATAGTCGCCGAATGAGAACGTGTGAAAGGTATCGAGCCAGCCGAAATCGAAGTGCCCCCTGTCGGAGCATTTTCGGACGTTGACCGCGCCGGCGAGGCTTTTTTCCATGGCCCCATTATATCTCGGAAGCGCGCGGGAAAAAAGAGGGATTCGGAAAGAGGTGTTTTACGCGGCCGACCCGACTGCCTGCAGCGCCATGCGCGCGGCATTGACGACCTGGTTCCAGGCGATGCGCACGGCTTTGACGGCGAGATGGCGGTAGTCCTGCGCCTTCGAACCGGATCTCACGGTCTTCAACGCGGCGAACGCCTCGGGCGTGAGCTCCGTCATCGGATTGGAACGGATGTTCGCCCACAGGTTTTGCAACGAGTCGGTAGGGCGGTTCAGACGCTGTACGAGCACGGCAAAAATGGTGCGCGGAATGAACGAGGCGGACGATTCGTCGAACGAGCCGGCGGACACCGCCGAGATCCCGTGGCCGGCGGCGCTCTCGAGCAGCGTATCGCTCAGCACGCCCGAATTGATGATGGCGGCGCCCGGCACTTCGGTAAACGGCTGACCCGCCTCGGCAAACTGCACGGAGATTCTCCCTTCGCCCCGGAACGCCGACTGGATGCGCTCGACCCACTGACGGTAAATGTCCTTCCTGGCTTCGCTGAAATCGGCCGGCACTTCGAGGCGCAGGTCGATGTCGAGCGTCTGGTTGTAGACAGCGGTCTCGGAGCCCGTGCCCGATGAAATTTGCCGCGCCGTTCTCAGCGCGGTACGCGCCATGCGAACGACGTCGTCGAAAAGGATCTTGTCCATGTTCGCGGCCACCGTCAGCAGAGGAGTGATCGCGGCCCTGGGCACGCCCGACGAAACGATCGACGCGGCGGAGGCCTTTGCCTGCTCGATGAAGCCGGCGTCGACAAGCACGCGGCCCAGCGAGCGGGGAGGCGCGCCCTTGTAGCCGGCGCGCGTGTAGAATTCGGCATAGACGGTTCCGCGCGCTTCCGTGAAACGGACGATCACGTTGCGGTCGATGCCGGTGAAATGGAAACTGAAGAATTTTCCGATGAATTCTTTCGGCTGCGCCGCATAGGCCGCGGCCAGCAACGTCATGCTGGTTTCGTCGCCCTGCGCCTGGTCCACGCTGTCGAGCGAAGAGGCCGTCAGGCGCACCGCGAGCGCTTTTTGAAAACGTTCGGTATTATCAGCGGCGGTCGGAATGCGCCGCGCGGCGGTCGGGATTCGCTGAGTGGCAGCGACGGCCGACAACCGGCCGGCATCAACCTTGGACAGCTCTCCGCGCCTGCCGCTCTCATCTTCACCGGATACAAAATCAGCGATTCGATCCTGGTGCACTCCCGGCTTTCTTGATGTTTTTGACTCCCCGCCATATTCATGCCAAATGATCAGCGCGTCCGATGCTATTGAACCCTCTTTCAACCCAGCCCGTAAAATATCCTTGAATCGGGCCAGCTTTTCAAGGTCATCAGCGTCAAGGCCTTCACCGGCTTTATGAAATATATTGGATGCATAGATCATATCGATAGGTTTTTGCGATTTTTTAAGACTGCTTCATTTTAATTTTTCGTGAAGGAGT
>CAZCVC010000117.1:0-4948 GCA_964502045.1 uncultured Planctomycetia bacterium
TGTCGGGCTTCCGGTCCGGGTTCAGCGTCACGACGCCTTTGGCGCCTCCGAATGGAATTTTTACCAGAGGAAATTTCCAGACCATGTTGATCGCGAGCATGCTGGTCTCGTCCGCGGCCTCGTCCTCCGGCAGATTGTCGTAGCGGATGCCGCCCTTGCCCGCGCCGAGCGCGTCGTTAAAAAGGATCCTGCTTCCGTAGAGCGTCTCGACGGTGCCGTCTTCCATTTTGACTTCGAACCGGGCCTCCAGCACGCGTTTGGGTTTCAGAACTTTTTCCAAAATCTCCGGGGCCAGGCCGATGTGTTCGGCGGCTTTGCGCACCTTGTCTTTGGCTTGTTCGAACAATCCAGACACGGCCAGCCGGCCACCCGCTGGGGCGTCCATCACCGAAAGCACCTTGCCGACGCCGGGAAGGTTCAAAACTGGGATCTGATACGATTTCTTCGTGTCGATCGTGAACTTCCCGAGCAGGAATTCGATGCGCGGCCTTCCCTCGACGACCTTCCTTAATTCGGCCGCATCGACCATCGTCTTGCCGTACGCGATCTGTTTGATCTTCGCGTCCGCCATCACGCGCTCGATCACGGCCTCATAGAGATCGACCCCTTGGAAAGACTTCTGCTTTGCGAAACGCGCTCCATCCGAATGCGGAACCGGTATCGCCGGGTTTTTGTCGGTGCCGAGCGTGATCGTCAGCGTGTTGTTGTCGTAAGAAAATTCCACCTCGGCCTCGTCGAAACCGACGCCGAGCGGCGAAAGTTTTCCGTACAGGAAATTTGAAAGCGCATAGTTCATGTCGTCTTCGCCGGTGTTCGCGTCATGCAGAGAGAAGCGCCGGGCGACGGCGCCCTTGAGTTCCACGTTCACGTTCTGCAGCGTGACCTTCACGTCTTTCTGCTTGTTCTGGTTCACGATGCGGCTGAATTGCTCGAGAACCTGGTTCACGATCTCGTCGGTGTCGGCCAGGATCTTTCCGCCTCGGCCCGGCAGATTGTCGACGAGCCCCTGCTCCGTGAATTTCGTCACGACCTTTTCCAGCTGCCCTTTCTGGTGGTACTGCTTGATCTCGGAATAACGGCCTTTGCCGACCGATCTCCTGCCGCTCGCGGATTCGAGCTCGATACCGCGCGGCTGGAGGAAATAAATGCCGGGCGCGTATTTGCCGTTAGAACCGGTGAACGTGGCCCAGAAATTGTGCATCACAGAGACCTGCGCAAGATCGCCCTTGCCTTCGATGTACGTCGGTATCTGCGTCGCGAAATCGACGGTCAAAAAGTCGGCTCCGCTCTTCACGATCCTGAATTTCGAATTCACGGCGGCCAGGACTTTGTCGAATGTGCCGGTGCGGCCGTTCCTCGGGAACAGCGCTTTCGAGGTCAGGTCCTTCACCGTGACGTCGGTGCCGGAAAAGAGCGCGTCGATGCCGTCGAACAGCGCGATCGCGCCGTAATTGGTGCTGAACCCGGGATATTGGTCTTTGCTCCGCTTGATCTCGGCGCTTTTCTCTTTAGACATCAGGAAGCCTTCGATGACCATCAGCTCATCGTTGACCATGCCAAGCACGCCGCCCTCGTCGCCGCTGTTCGGCACGAGCTGGAACGCGCTGATCGGCGCCGGCTCCCCTTTGCGCTTGGCCTCCATGCGCATGCGGTGGAAGGAGCCGATCATTTTAGAGGACGGGCGGGAATTGGGGACGTTCAGGTTGTGCGGAGAAACGTAGATATTTTCTTTCGGAATGCCGAGCTCCTCGGCCTTCGCCAACAGGTCGCCGAACTGGCCGAACAGGACCGGGTTCAGAGACAGGTCGCCGTGCGAAGCGACGCCGAGGCCTTCCGGCGAGTACGGCAGATGCACCTTGCCGGTCTTTTTCTCCCAGCGCGGCGTCAGCGTGGACGGCACACGCATGATCTTGTCGGTTTCGATGTTGGCGCGGCGGCGCGAGACGTCGAGCACGCGGTCAACGCGCGCTTCGGTGAACGCGCTTTCGACGATTGTGTGCCATCCGCCCTTGAAATCGGCCTTCAGTTTGTGCGACACCTGCGCGTGGCGGAAATCGCCGAGATAAATGATGCCGAGGTCCGCCACGAAAAAGCCGGTGTCGGTATAGATGGCGCCGCGCATCGAAAGGCCGCCTTCGGCCATTTCGACGACGATGAAAAGGTCGTCCTTCGAGGTTTTCTTATCGAGCATCTCCTGGTGCGCCGAGATCACGTCCTTCGGGTGCACGACGCGGTCGATCGGCTCGTGCATGTCGAGCGGCATGTAGGGAATTTCATCTTTATAGGCGAATACGCGCCGCGTGCCTTCCTTGGGCGGCGCGATCTTGTCGGGCGGCAATTCCATTTTGTGGGCGTTGGGCCCGAGCGCGATATTTTCGCGGACCAGCGCTTCGATGCCGGTAGAACGGTGACGGCCTATCTCAAACTGCGTGGTCGTTTCGAGCCGCCTGCGCGTAAAAATGCCGATGTTCGTGAGCCTCTGCTCGAACGCGTCGCGCTTGGACGGCGGGATCGTGCCCCAGTCCTCGAGCCACTTCAGCGTCGAATAGAACGGGCCGTATTGCTTCTTCTTGAAATAACCCAGCGCGACATTGAGGATGAGCTTGCGTTTTTCGGTGATAGCCGGATTTTCGCCGGCGTCGACGTCGGTCTGCAGCAGGTCCTGCAGCGCGTTGAATTGCTGCTTCGCGTAAGAGGGTTTGAATGTGACCGCAAAGATCTCGTCCTTCAACTGGCCGAGGACCGTCTGCGCTTGAGCGTCCTTGAAGAGAGTATTCTCGAGCAGTCCGTCGATAAGGTAGAGCGCCGCGAGGTAGCTTTCCTGGCGAATCAGGTCGCGGACCTCTTCGAGATTCAAATCGACCGAAGCGCTCAGCATTTTTTTTGAGCGCTCGAACAGGCGGTCCCATTTCGTGGCGGCCAGGCGCGATCCGTCGAGGCCGGCGCCGGTCATTTCAAAATCGATACGGTCTTCTTCGGCGAGACGGCCGCCGTCGTTGTAATCGCGCACGAGTTTTTCGGCTTCCGCACGGTTGATGCCTGCGATGCCGGTCAATAAAGGAAGAACAGTGCTTTCATCCACGGAGGCGCTCTGACCCAAAGCGCGAAGCGCGTCGGCATGCTGGTTTCTCTCGCGTTCCGAAGCGTCCTTCACGTTGGCTTTCATGCCGCGCAATGCCCGGCCGAGTGCGTTATGGGCCGGCGTGTTGGCCGCGGCAGCCAAACGGCCGCCGTCGTCCAGCGTCGCCACACCGCCGCCGGGAGACGGGCGGAACGGACGCGTGCTGTCCGGAAAAGCGGCGGAACGGTTCCTCGAGCGCAGGTCGCCGCTCATCCCATTCACGAGCGGGTCGTATTCTCGGGCCGCGCCGGGGATCACGTAGCGCGCTTCGCCACCGAAAGATTCCGGCGCCTTCAGTCCGGCGCGCGAAAGCAGGATCTGCTCGTAACGCTTCATGTTGGTTTCCGCGGTTACGACCGGCGTGACGACGGCGTAGGAAATGTTGCGCTCTTTCATGCGCTGTTTCAGGCTCTCGGTGTGGAAGCCGCCCGTGATCAGCACGGCCGAGCGGATGCCGTCGGCCTGCATCTTGCGGACCGCTTTATCGAGGAAAATTTCGTCGCGCTCTTCGGTCGTGCGGTAGAAATCTTCGATACGCGCCTTGTTGTCGTCGATCAGAGACTTGACCGGCACGGCGTCAGCGTAATTGCCGAGGTCGTAGAGTTTGCGGTTCAGGAACGCGAGGCACACGGACGTCGAAAAACGCGCGTCTTTCTGCCGCATCGAATATTCATCGAATTCCTCGCGCGTGGCCTGCAACGAAAAAAGGCTCTCGAGCCCGGCGACGTATTTCGAAAGCCGGTGGAGGTAGAACGCATCATCATCGGTCAGTGTTTTCTGGTAGACGATCTCCTCTAGCACGCGAGTTTCGCGCAGGAAGCGCTCCATTTTTGTTTCGGACCAGACACGGAGGTAATCCACGTAGGCGGCGACGTTCGGGAAATTTTTCAGGTCGATGTTCTTCTCGCGCGCGCGGGCCAGCATCGTCTCGTAAAACGGCAGCGGGCTCAAAGAGCCGGACTTCAGTTTTTCGGCGTGTTCGGCGAGATCGGTGCCCTCGAGCAGGTGTGCCAGCTCTTCCTGTTCGGCGTTGGCTTTCTTGAAATCGATCTTCTCTTCGCGCGCCTTCAGCTCTTTAAGCGCCAGAAAATGCGGGAAGCCGAGTAGGTTCACGCCGTGACGCTCGGCGTGGCCGGCGAGCATCGAATAATATTCGGTGAAGTCCTTTTCCTTCTTGTTGAATTTTTCGATGAAATCGTCGAATGCGAGCGCGTCCTTCGGGTACAGGCGGCGCTTCAGCGTCTGCACGGCCTTGCGGATCTCCCCGAGATACGCGAGCACGGTCTCGCGGCGGCCGGCGACGTCGGCGTATGCTTCGACGTTTTTGTGATACAGCCCGGCGTCTTCGACGCCCCAGATCTTGAAATCATGGTCGGTTGCCAGACTCAGGTACTCGGCGCCGTTCAGCTCGCCCCGCATCAGGTATTTTTTCGCAACTGCTTCGCGCGTTTCGCGCGGCGCAAGCCCGCGCAGGAAATCCAGCGAATCGTCCTTCGTGCCGCCTTCGATGAACACGGTCTTGATCTTGTACCGCGTGACGAGCTCCTCGAGCGCGGCGGCCATGTTCTTTTCACCGCCGGTATTCGTGTGCGCGTCCTGGATGTGGACGAGGAAATGCGGACCGGTCCCCTGATGCACGTCGCTGACTTTTGCGAACGCCGGAGAAAGACGTATCGAAGGGTTCGCGAGAGCGCGTTCCGAAAGCAGGTCCGCCGGCGCTGCGTGTGCAGCCTCGCCCAGCGTGAACGCGGAAAGAAGCAGGCAGGAAATGACACGGATCCACCTTGAGCGGCGGCCGACAGACGAGTGAATGGAGGTTCTCATGTC
>CAZCVC010000118.1:0-4943 GCA_964502045.1 uncultured Planctomycetia bacterium
TTATTTGTCTTCGGTGTATTTGCTGCCGGTTTTCCGGATCCAGCCGGCGGCCGTTTCTTCTAGAGCCGAGCGGACCGGGTCCTTCGTCGCGGCGGGTGCTTCGACTTTCGGTGCTGGTTTGTCGAAAAAACTCTTTTTAATATTGTACAACCCGAGGACCAGCGTCGCCAGGCCCGCGAAAATGGCGATCGTGACCTGGACGCGCCTCAATAAAATGTCGTGTTTGGTCTCTTCGATGCCCATGCCAGCCTATTTCAGGAACGCTGCTCGATGGGTACGTATTTCTGCCCATCTTTGCCGGTATAAAGCGATACAGGGCGCATCAGGCGGTTGTTCGCGTACTGCTCGAGGATGTGCGCGGTCCATCCGGCGACGCGGCTGATCGCGAACATGCACGTGAACATGTCGATCGGGATGCCGACGATGTAAAGCACCGACGCGGAATAGAAGTCGACGTTGCAGGACAATTTCTTTTTGTCCCAGACGTATTTTTCCATTTTCTCGGAGATCGCGTACCATTTCGCCTGCGAAGGGTTGTTGTCGGCGAGCGTCTTGGCCATGACCTTGAGGTCGGCCGCGCGCGGGTCCGGGCCCTTGTAGATGCGGTGGCCGAAGCCCATCAGTTTTTTCTTGTTGGCGAGCGCGTTGTCGACGTAAGACTCGACTTTCGAAACGTCGCCTATCTCGACGAGCGTTTCCATCGCGCGGCTGTTGGCGAAACCGTGAAGCTCCCCTTTCAGCGTGCCGACGGCCGACGTCACGGCCGAATAGATGTCCGACAGCGTCGAGGCCGTGATGCGGCCCGCGAATGTCGAGGCATTGAGGTCGTGCTCGGTCAGCAGGATGAAATACATGTCGAGCATCTTGATCTCGATCGGCGTCGCATCCTTGCCTTTCAGCATGTAGAGAAAATTGGCGGCCGTGCTATACGACGGGTCGAGCTTGGGATGCACGATAGGCAGCCCTTTGCGCGAACGGTCGATGTACGCGACAATGGTCGGGATGCGCGCGAGAAGCCGGTGGGCCTTGCGGCTGTTGGCTTCGAACGATTTGTCCTCGGTCTCGGTGTCGTAGAACGACAACAGCGACACGGCCGTGCGCAGAGACGCCATCGGCTGAACGTTCTTCGGGAACTTTTCAAGGATCGTGACCATCTCGGGCGGCAATTCGCGCTGGCTGGCGACGCTCTTGTTGAAATCGGCGAGCTCCTGCTTGTTGGGCAGTTTGCCGAAATAGAGCAGGTACGTCGTCTCTTCAAAATTGGCGTTCTGCGCGAGGTCGTGGATGTCGTAGCCGCGATATGCGAGCTTGGAATTTTTTCCGTCGATCGTGCAGATCGAGCTCTCGGCCGCGATAACGTCCTGGAGGCCTTCGGAAAATACGTTGGTGGCCGGCGTAGTCGTCATACCGTGGAGGGTCCTATGTCGAGTCCTCTGCTCAGGATCATATTCAGCAATATCGGCGTGTAAACGTACGACAGGTACGTGAGCACGACCACGGATGCGGCGACCCCGATTTTGGTCCAGAGTTTGAACTTCGGGCTCATGAAAAGGATCGGCAGCGCCAAAGGCCCGATGAGCATAAGGCCCCAGATGACGGTAGCGCGCGTCAGATACCAGGGTGTTTTTTTTTCAGGCGTTGGGGGCGTGGTTTCGACGTTCATTCCTGCTTATTTGAGGTACGAATCCTGCTGTTTTTGCGAAGGTTCTTTTTTCGAGGCCAGCGCGGCGTTCAAGCGGTCTTCGAGGTCGCGTTTTTCGGCCTCGGCACGGGCCAAATCGGCCTGCTGTTCTTCGTTCTGGCGTCTCAGGCGCTCGACCTCTTCGGCCGACGGACCTTGCTGAACGGGGGCCTGCTGTTGGGCGGGTTCCACCCACCGGGATTCGGTCCTGCGCGGCGCGGCGGCACACCCGGCCATCGAAATACCCGTGATCAAAAGCACCCAAATAAAAGCCCGTTTCCGCATGCCAAATCTCCTCTGATTTTGTCTATTTTGTCGAATAAACCCGGTAATCGATGTCCGGAAAAATATTGTCCATAGATTCTATTCTACCGAGGTCATTGGTGTCTATAGAATTCCGACAGACGCCCTGCCAAAGACGGTCGAACTGGTTCAAATGGTCCTTGGTCCGGTTTTCGGCGTACTGCGTGTGGGTCCCGGTCTTCATGATGAACGCCCAGTCGCTCGACTGCGCCAGCAGCAGCTCGCGCGCCATCTGGTTGAGCGTGCGGCGCAAGTCGCCGTCGGCGACCGGGTAGCGGTTGGCGCATTCGATCATGCGCTCGCCCGCCTTGTGAAGGTGGCGGTAGATCCAGTCGTTGGAGGCGTTGAGCCAGACTTCGGCGTAGCCTTTGTATCCCCAGCTCGAAAGCGTCGGCTGGATGACCTGATTGCGCGGATTTTTTTCGAGAAATTGCAGCGGCGTGATCGTCTTGAAAGTGTCCTGGTCGTGATGGATCTTGCGGAACAGGAATTCGATCCACTGCGGCCCCTCGAACCACCAATGTCCGAATAGCTCGGCGTCGTACGGCGAGACGATGACCGGCGTCTGCCCCATCAGCCCCTGGAGGTGTTCGATCTGCTTCATGCGGTTGAACATGAAATTGCCGGCATGCTCGGCGGCCTTTTCGCGCGCGCGTTCTGGCTGGTACGGCTCTTTCTGCCCCATGCCGGTGATACGGTAGTATTTGATGCCGGTGTTGATGCGGGAGCCGTCACCGTTCAGGTACGGTTTGATGTATTCGTAGTCGAGGTCGAAGCCGATATCGCGGTAAAACTCGCGGTAAGAAGCGTCGCCCGGATACCCTTCCTCGGCGCTCCAGACGCTCTTGGACGATTCGATATCGCGCGCGAACGCCGCGACGCCGGAGCGGCAGTAAACGGGCGCGTAGACGCCGTATTTGGGCCGCGGCACGCCGAACAGGATCGCGTGCGTGTCCACGATGAAGAACTTGATGCCCTCTTCTTTCAGGAACTCATCGACGCCGGGATAATAGCCGCATTCGGGAAGCCAGATGCCGCGCGGACGGCGGCCGAGCACGCGCTCGTGGGTCTTCACGGCGACCGCCACTTGAGCGCGCACGGCCTCGGGCTGGACCTGCATCAGCGGCAGGAAACCGTGCGTGGCGCCGCAGGTGATGATCTCGAGGTTACCGCGGTCCCAGAATTCCTTGAACGCCACGGCGAGGTTGCGGCCGCAGCCGTTGAAAATGTCGCGCGCTTCCCACAGCAGGCCGTGGTACATTTTCGCCAGCGAACTGAAGCGTTCGTCGTGGCGCGTGCGCTCCATTTCCTTTTCGCAGAGCGAGATGAGCCGGTCGAGGTGCTTCACGTAGCGCGCCTGCAGCAGCTCATCGGTCATCATCGAAAGCAGCGTCGGCGTCAGCGACATCGTCATGTTGAAATCAACGCCGTCGCGCGCGAGCGCGCGGAACGCCTTGATCAGCGGGATGTACGTCTCGGTGATGGCCTCGTAGAACCATTCTTCTTCGAGGAAGCGCTCGTGCTCGGGGTGCCGGATGTACGGCAAATGGGCGTGAAGCACGACCGTCAGGTAACCCTTAATCACGGAAAAACCCTTTTCTAGATCAGGAAACCGGTTTCGCTTTCGAAAGTTGGGGGACGGTTTCCGACGAAATCGTCTGTCTCACGTATCTCTCCACCATCTTGCGGACGCTCATCGAGTCTCCGACCGACTCGAAGCCGCCCATGATCCCCAGAAGCTTGTAGTACATGTCGTCCGGCATCATCCACTCCTCGTCGAGCACGTCCGAGATGCCGAACGGCGGCGTTTTGACGACGTTGGAACGGACCATCATGAAAAAACGCCCGTCACGGGTGCGGATGCCGATCTCGGCGATCCAATCGCGGTCGGGCGAGCCGACGTCGATGTACCAGTTGCTGTTGAGATGATGGATCTCGATGTCAAAAAAGCCATTGGGCGCATCGATCGCCGTGCCGGTCACGTCGTAAACGCGCAGTACCGTCTTGTCGCGGTAAAGGCCGCTCTTGTAGATGTCGTGCATGATCTGCGCTTCGCGGCCCGGAGTCACCTCCCAGTAGCCGTAGATCCACCAGGGATCCCGGACCAGCAGCACCAACCTGTCCTCGGCGTAATACGGCGGCAGGCGGCGGTCCGTCATCGGTGCCGGCGACGTATGCGAAAGCGTCTGGAACGGTTTTACGAAAGTATCTTTGAGAACCAGATTTTGAAGCGAGGAGGGTTTTTTGGAGACGCGCGGACGCACCGGAATTTTTTTACCGGTGTCTTTTATCTTTTTCAGGATCTTGCGGATGGCCTTAGCGGGGGATTTACCCGTTTTTTGGGCGACAGAAGACTTCTTTTTTGAGGTTTTAGATTTGTTTTTTTTCATTGTTTTCGACGAAAATTGATATTCTTATTATAGTGGTTTTGAAAGGAAAATAACAACGAAAAAAATCTGCGTTTTTATTAACAGACTTAAGCAACCGCGCCGCAAAAAAGGGCCGAAAAACAGCAAATTTTATGGAAGGATTTTTAGAATACGAAGACGCCGGCAGCGACGACCGTGGTGTAGCCGCCTTTTTCGACCATCGCGGACTGTGTGCAATTGGTCGTTTTGACGACTTTGTCAGAGATGCGGAAAATTTCTTCTTTTTCGTCCCAGCTCTTGTCCTCGTCGATGTCGATGCCGAGCGTCGAGGCGAGCATGGCAGCCGCGAGGTCCTCGGCGGTGTCCCCTGCTTCTTTTTCGGTCTGGCCGAACGCGTAATGCTCGGAAAGATAACCGTACGTGGTGCGGTCGGCCGGGATCGCGCAGCCGATCGAGGCCGCAATCAGGCGCCGGGCTTCGTTGGAAGCCGTGCGTGCCGTGACGGCGAACGTGATCATGCCGGGATAAATGTACTTTTGGCCTTCGTTCTTGGAAATAAGTTCGCAGTTGGGAGGGAAAATGCTGGAAAC
>CAZCVC010000119.1:0-4933 GCA_964502045.1 uncultured Planctomycetia bacterium
AGCGATGGTGATACGTTTCAAATAAAGCTGATAGGACGTCATCAGGATGGTATTGGTGAGCCAGTAGAGGACCAGCGCTGCGGGCATCGCGTAAAAAATAAAACCGAAAATGATCGGCATCATGATGGCCATCATTTTCTGCTGCTGCACCATCGCCGGGTCCTGGCCTTCCATGCTCTGCGCCGATAGGCGCTGCTGCACAACCATGCCCGCGATCATAATGATGGGAAGCACGTGGATCTGGCTGCCGAGGAAGGGGAGAGAGAAGGGCAGTGCGACGTTGTCCGGCGAAGAAAGGTCGCGCACCCAGAGAAAATCCGCGCCGATCAGCTTCACGAATTTCGAGATCGCGACGTACAGCGCGATGAACACCGGCATCTGGAGCAGAAGCGGCAGGCAGCCGCCGAACGGGTTCACCTTGTGCTTTTTGTAGAGCTCCATCATTTCTTTGTTGAGCTGCTGCGGGTTGTCCTTGTGCTTCTCGCGCAGCTTCGCCATTTGCGGCTGCACGAGCTGCATGCGCTTCATGGACATGAAGCTGTGCCGCGTGAGCGGGAACAGGATCAGGTTGATCAGCACCGTCAGCGCGATGATCGCGACGCCGTAGTTCCTGAAAATTTTATGCAGCATTTCTAGCGCGCCGATGAAAATTTTCCCGATCAGGTCCATCTTGCCGAAGTTCACGATGTCCTCGAGGCCCAGCGGCAGGAGCTCGCCGAGGTCGTTGGGGCCGATGAAAAGCAAGAATTCGTGCGTGACCGATTGTCCGGGCTCGAGCTTCGCGAGCGGGGAGACCAGCGACGCGGCGAACTCGCTGTTGCCGAGGCCTTCGACGAGCCCTGTGAATTTCATATCGTTTTTCGGCTTCACGATGACGGAAAAATGCCTGTCCTTCAGCGCGAGCCAGTCGACCGGCCCGTCGCTGGAGACGGACTTGCCGGCGCCGTGCTCATTCACATGGCGCAGCGAGGGTTTTCCGCTTGCCGTGGAGAAAAAATTAGCTTCGATGTACTGCGTGTCGATCGCATGCCTCGGAGGCACGCGCGAGCCCGCGAAAAGTTTATAGTGCAGGTCCACCGGTTGGTTCGAAACGTTCTCGAACGTGACCGTCAGGTCCGCCGAGTAGCCGGACGGGCGAAACACGTATTTCCTTGTCAGGCGGACGGCACCGCCAAGCGCGCTGGACTCCAGGTCTACGTTCTCGCGGTCTATCGAGATCCTGTCGGCGGCGGGTGTGCCGGCGGACGGCGTGACGAATTCGACGGCCAGCGGCGCGCCGGAAGGGTTCTTCGCAGAAACGATCTTGATCGGGTCCTTGTTCCAATCGTCCAGGTATTCGAGGAACGCGATCTCGCGGATCGCGCCGCCTTTTTCGTTGAACGTGAGGCGAAGTTTGTCGTTCTTGAAAAGCACGTCGTTTTCGGGACGGTAATCTTCGGTCGACGGCGAGGTGGCGATCGAAGTCGCCGCGGAAGCGGCCGTCGAAGCGGAAGGCTGGGAGCCTTTCAGCGCCGCGGCCTTCTCGGACTTTCCGTATTCGGGATAAAATTTCTGAAGCAGCAGCGGATAAACGCCGAGCACGAGAAGCAGTGCCGCTGCAGGTAAAAGGATCTTTTTGTCCATCAATCTTCTTTCTTCGGCTGAGCCGAAACCGGATCATAACCGCCCGCCGAAAACGGATGGCAGCGCAGTATTCTTCCAAATATCATCCCGAGCGCCTTCGGCAGGCGGACGGTGTCGAGCGCCTGGCCCGCATACTGCGAGCAAGACGGGTGAAACCGGCACGAGCGGCCGCCGAAAGCCCGGAAAAAACCCGAAACCAGCGCGATCGCGAACCGTGCGGCGTTCTTGAACCCCGTTTCAGCGGCGTGGAAGCTGCAGTGCATTCATTGCCTTTCGGACCCCGTCCAAACCCGTCTCGCCGGGGTCTTTCAATACCTTAAAAATATAGAGTTTTCCCTTTTCCGGCAAATACTCGAGCCGCAACGCTTCCTTGAGGAGACGCCGCAGGCGGTTGCGGCGCGTGGCGAGCTTGGCTACCTTCTTAGGGATGAGCATCCGGACGGGATTCTTCCCCGGACGGCCCAGCTCCCGGATTTCCAGCGACAGCCAGGTCAAATCAGACAGTCAGGCGGTGTCTGCCTTTTTGGCGGCGGCGCTTGAGCACTTTGCGGCCGTCGGCCGTCTGCATTTTCTTGCGGAAACCGTGAGTTCTTTTTCTCTTAATATTGGACTTGTTCGTCAGTGTCTTTTTCATGGCTTTATCCTTAGGGGGCTAACGTAAATGAAGGAAGGATTATAACATACGCTCCAAGTGAGTCAAGCGTTACCCGCTCCGCGTTGATCCGCCGGCGGACGGCTTTAAAAAACTTCAAGAATTTGTTTGCCAGGGGGGAGTGCCGTGTTATAATACGGCCCTGCGAATGACGATTCTTCGCGGGAAATGAGCCTGTGGATAACTTGTTGAAAAGTAATCGTTTTGTAAAAAAAGTTATCCACAGGAAAATATAATCCATAAGCATTTATAATTAAAGTACTTACATAATTCTAAAACCCTGTTATCTGCCTATTTGGCGCCTCACTTGTGGATAAATTAATCTATTCTGACCCTACCGAACTTTGGTCGAAGGCCCTGGAATCCCTCCAGAAGGACTTCGACAAGCCTCTATTTGAGAGATGGCTTAAGCCCATCAAAATAAAAGAGTTGAGAGATAATGAGATTACGCTGACGGTGCGGGACGAGTTTTTCAGGTCCTGGGTGGTGGATCATTACAGCGACAAGATCTATTCCGCCCTGAAAAACCTTTTGAACAATCCCGGCATTGTCGTACAATTCGAGATCCTCGACGATCAGGCGCCGGCCGCGCCGGAATCTCCGGTAAGAGAAACCAAAGCGGCAAGCCCGCCCGCAGCGGCAGCCCCGACGGGGTGGGGCGCCATCCAGGAGACACCTCTCAACACCCGCTACACGTTCGATAGCTTCGTCGTCGGGCCGTCCAACCGGTTCGCGCACGCGGCGTCCATGGCCGTCGCCGAATCGCCGGCCAAATCCTACAATCCTTTATTCATCTACGGGCCGGTCGGCCTCGGCAAGACCCACCTAATGCAGGCTATTGGCCAGGAAGTGCTGCGCCGAAACAAAAATACGCGCGTGCTATACATCACGAGCGAAAAATTCACGAACGAACTCATCAACGCGATCAAAACCGGCACGACGCTGAAATTCCGCGAGAAATACCGCTCGATGGACTGCCTGCTGATCGACGACATACATTTCATCGCTGGAAAAGAGGCGACGATGGAAGAATTCTTCCATACGTTCAACGCACTCTACGATTCGCACAAGCAGATCGTCGTCTCGAGCGACAAACCGCCGAAAGACATCAACAACCTCGAAGAACGTCTGGTATCGCGCTTTGAGTGGGGACTCGTCACCGACATCCAAGCGCCCGATTTCGAGACGCGCACCGCCATCCTGAGGAAAAAAGCTGAGAGGGAAAATCTCTACGTGCCGGACTCCGTGACGTTTTTCATCGCCGACAAGGTGAAGTCGAACATCCGCGAGCTCGAGGGTGCGCTGATCCGGGTGCTGGCCTATTCGAAGCTCGTCGGCAAAGACGTGGATGATAACGTCGCTCAAGAAGTGTTGAAAGACCTCATCGTTGAGAATCAGAAGAAGATCACCGTTGACCTGATTCAAAGGAAAGTGGCAGAATACCTCAACATCCGGCTTTCAGATATGACCGCGAAGGGCCGTTCGAAAAGCATCGCGTTTCCACGCCACGTGGCGATGTTTTTGTCACGGGAAATGACAGACCTTTCTTTTCCCGAGCTCGGCGAACACTTCGGCGGCCGCGACCACACGACGATTTTGCATGCGTGTGATAAAATCAAAAAAGATATTAAAAAAGATCAGAAGACCAAAAAAATCATCGACGAATTGATTATCGAAATTAAAAAATAAACCGTTGTATAAGTTGTGGATAACTAGGTTAACTTTTTTTAATCGATTTACCCCCTGTTTATAACCGGGAATTTATCCACAGGTTGAGTAATTTATAACTCTTTTATTTTGAATGGGTTAAAAGTTTAAGGGTTTACCCACAACCCCTATTACTACGACTATATTTTTAGAGAGAAAATAAAATCAAAATAGGAAATCGAAAATGAAAATAAATACCACCAAAGAAGAGCTTTTAAAAGGTATTCAGACCGTCCAAAACGCGGTCAGCAGCAAAAACACATTACCGATCCTTTCTCATATCCTTATTGAAGCTAAAAAATCAGGTATTTTATTAACCGCGACGGATTTAGAGATCGGAATTTCAATTAAAGTTCCGGGAGAAATCATTGAAGAGGGCGCTATTACGGTGCCGGCCAGGAAATTTTCCGAGATCGTTAAAGAAATGCCTTCTCAACAACCTATTTATATTTCTGTAAAAAAAGCACAATCCATCACCATTGAATCCGTTAAAAGTTATTTTCGCCTTGCCGGTTTACTGAAAGATGATTTTCCGCAGCTGCCAGACCTACAATCTTTAAATCCTAAAGAAGTGGATATGGTCAAAATTCCTCAAAAAAATCTGAAAAACATGATACAACTCACTTCTTTCGCGATGAGCCATGATGAAACACGTTATGTTTTAAACGGAATTTTATTTAATTTTAAAGAGAAATCATTAAAATTAGTTGCAACAGATGGCAGGAGATTGGCGGTTATTGAAAATGATATTTCAGCGACGGGAAGTTTTAAGAGAGATGTTATTTTACCCATGAAAACAATCCAAGAATTAAACCGAAATCTTACTGAAGAGGGTGAGGTAATTTTTTATTTTAAACAAAACCAACTTCAAATTAATATCAATCAGGTTAATATCACTTCTCGGCTCATTGAAGGAGAATACCCCAACTATGACCAGGTTATCCCAAAAAA
>CAZCVC010000120.1:0-4931 GCA_964502045.1 uncultured Planctomycetia bacterium
TTCAACACGCCCGAGGCCCCGACCCCGCGGTTCGTGAAGTTCGGCTCGGGGGTGGCCCCCCACCGCGACGGCAACCCCCCCGTGACGAGCGAAGTCACGAAAAAAACGGCGTCGCTGCAGAAAAAGCTGATCCTTAAAAAATACCTTTCGGCCGTTGAGGACCTGATCCGCAAATACAGCCAGTCGCTGACGTTCGTGAAGGTCTCGAAGGCGATGGCCGAATCTCTGGCCGAAGACGCGCGGCTGATGCCGGAGCTGGCGCGCGAGCTCGGGCAGTTCGAGTCGCATGAGATCTACCGCAAAAAATTTTCGTTCGTTCACCAGAAGCTCGAGAACACGCTGAAAGGCCGCAAACCCGTCTATGCTTCAGCCGACGCGTTTTTCACCGACCTGAAGACCGTCAGCGATTCGCTGCGCTCGCACGAGGGCGCGCTCTCGGCGCTCGACGTCGAACGGCTGACGGACCAGGTGAGTTTTTTCGGTTTCCATATGGCCAAGCTCGACATTCGCGACAACGCGCACAAGATCAAGGGGCTTTTCCACGAGCTTTTCGGCGACGGAGGCTACAGCGAGGAGTTCCTCGTGAAGAAGATCCTGGCGCCGGCCTCGAAGCTGCCGGCCGTGCACCTGACGGCGCCTTCGAAGGACATCCTCGAACAGATCTCGGCAATGCGCTTCATCCAGGAGCGAATCGACCCGGGAGCCGTCGAAGACTACATCATCAGCATGACCGAGGGGCCCGAGGACGTGCTTGCCGTGTTCTATCTTGCGCAGCAGAAAAACCTGATCCAGGTTTCGCGCAAGAAAGTGAAGTCCAGCACGATCGGCATCGTGCCTTTGTTCGAGACGATCTCGGCGCTCGACCGCGCGCACGAAGTCATGGAAGATCTTTTTTCGATCCCTGTCTACCGCTCCTATCTCGAAAGCCGCGGAGGTTTGCAGGAAGTCATGCTCGGCTATTCGGACTCGAGCAAGGACGGCGGCTACCTGACGGCCAACTGGAAACTGTACATCGCGCAGAAGCGCCTCGCCGAGACGGCCGCAAAATTCGGCGTGAAGCTCCAGCTTTTCCACGGCAAGGGCGGCACGATCGACCGCGGCGGCGGGGAATCGCATCGGGCGATCTTGGCGCAGCCGTACGCGGCCTCCGACGGGCTCATCAAAGTCACCGAGCAGGGCGAAGTCATTGCTCAGAAATACGCGAACGCGGTTATCGCCGAGCGCAACCTCGAGCAGATGACGACGGCCGTCGCCTGGACCAATCTCGTTTCGAAAAAAGAGGTGGAGCACAACACGAAAATTCCGCTATGGGAGAAAAGGCTCGACCGGTTGTCCGATCTTTCATTCAACTTTTACCGCAAGCTCGTGTTCGAGACGCCCGGCTTCCTGACGTTCTACCACGAGGCGACGCCGATCAGCGTGCTGAAAATGTCGCGGATCGGCTCGCGACCGGCCATGCGCAGCGCACAGCAGTCGTTCTCGGATCTTCGCGCGATCCCGTGGGTGTTCAGCTGGATCCAGTCGCGTTACATCATCTCGGCCTGGTACGGCATCGGGCATGCGCTCGAGACCTACATCGCCGAGCGCGGCGCCGAGGGCCTTTCGGAACTGCAGGAGATGTACGCGCACTGGCCGTTCTTCACCTCCCTGATCCACAACGTGCAGACGTCGCTGGCGAAGACCGACCTTAACACTGCGGAGCTTTACGCGGGTCTCGTGAAGGACGCGGATCTCCGCAAGCAGATCCACGGCGAGATCACCGCCGAATACGAGCGCGCCGTCTCGAAGGTGCTGCAGGTCTCGTCGCAGAAACAGCTTTTGGATTTCCACCGCGTGCTGAAAGACTCGATCCGTTCGCGCAACCCCTACGTCGATCCTCTTAATTACATCCAGATCCGTTTTCTCGAGGAGCTGAAGGACGCCTCCGAAAAGAAAAAGGAAATGATCGACGAGATCCTGCTTCTGACCGTCAACGGCATCGCGTTCGGCATGAAGAGCACGGGCTGACGAAAAGCCGATGGCCGACGACGCGAAGGTCGCGTACGAAAAAGCGGTCAGCCTGTTCGAGGAAGGGAAGAGAGAAGAAGCCGCCGCCGCGCTCGCCGAGATCATCAAGGCGTTCCCCTTTTACACGGATGCCTACGAAACGCTCGGAATGGTATATTATAAGCTCGGAAACATCGACGAGGCGATCGACTGGACGCTGAAACTTGCGGCGATAAAACCCGACGAGCCTATGGCGCACGTGAACCTTTCCGTTTTTTATATGAAAAAAGGAATGAAGGAGAAGGCCGAAGAGGAAAAAGCGATCGCGACGGTCCTGCAATTCTCGAAGCCCAAAAAATAAAATGAAAAAAAATCCGAAACAGACGGTCCGCATCGGCCTGATCCAGATGGCCTGTTCGAAGGACCCGGCCGCGAATCTGAAAAAGGCGGCGTCCGAGATTAGGATCGCGGCCGCGAAAGGCGCGCAGATCGTGTCGTTGCAGGAACTTTTCCGCACGCCGTACTTCTGCCAGACCGAGGACGTGAAAAATTTCGACTTCTCCGAGCCGGTGCCGGGCCCGACGACCGAAACGCTCTCGAAGATCGCGAAGCAGGAGAAGGTCGTGGTCATCGCCTCGCTTTTCGAGAAGCGCGGCAAGGGCGTCTATCACAACACGGCCGCCGTGATCGATGCGGACGGCAAACTGCTCGGCAAGTACCGCAAGATGCACATCCCCGACGACCCCGCGTTCTATGAAAAATTCTATTTCACGCCGGGCGATCTTGGTTTCAAGACGTTCGAGACGCGCTATGCGAAGATCGGCGTGCTGATCTGCTGGGACCAGTGGTTTCCCGAGGCCGCGCGCCTGACCGCGCTGAGCGGCGCCGAGATCCTGTTCTATCCGACCGCGATCGGCTGGAAGCCCGAAGAGCCGAAAGAGACCGCTTATTACCACTCGGCCTGGGAGGCCATCCAGCGCAGCCATTCCGTCGCCAACGGCGTGTACGTCGCATCGGTCAACCGCGTGGGTCGCGAAGGCGGCCTGCAGTTCTGGGGGCAGTCGTTCATTTCGGACCCGTTCGGCCACGTGCTTTACCGCGCCTCGAAGTCGAGCGAGGAGATCGTGCTGGCCGACTGCGACCTGTCGCTCGTCGAGCAGACGCGCCGCGAATGGCCTTTCCTGCGCGACCGCCGCATCGACGCCTACCCGCCGATACTCTCGAGACTGATAGAGAAGTGAAGTCCGCCGATTACCGGATGCCGGCGGAGTGGGAGGCCCACGAAGCCACCTGGCTCTCCTGGCCGACGAACCGCACGAGCTGGCCCGGCGCGATGCTGAAACGCGTCGAGCAGATCTACGTCGAGATGCTGGCCGCGCTGCTGCCCGGCGAAAAGGTGAATCTGCTAATCGCCGGAACTCCCGCCGCCAAACGGGTCCTGAAACGGCTGGCCGCGAAAAAAATTCCTACCAACAATCTCGTCTTTCACCCGGTGAAGACCGTCGACACGTGGATCCGCGATTACGGCCCGATCTTCGTTAAACGGAGCGGACCGGCCGGCGAAGTCGTGTTCACGAAATGGATCTTCAATGCCTGGGGCGGCAAATACGCGGACCTCGCGCGCGACAACGGCGTCGTCGACAAGCTGAAGGCGCTGAAACACCGCCGCCGTTTCGACGCCGGCATCGTGCTCGAGGGCGGTTCTATCGACGTGAACGGCGCCGGCACGCTCCTGACGACCGAGCAGTGCCTTCTGAATCCGAACCGCAACAAGCATCTTTCGCGCCGGCAGATCGAAATGTATCTCGAAAAATTCCTCGGCATCCAGAAGACGATATGGCTGAAAGAAGGCATCGAGGCCGATGACACGGACGGCCACGTCGATGACATCACGCGCTTCACGGGACCGCGCACGATCGTGACGGCCGTCGAGCCCGATCCGCGCGACAAGAACCACGCGTATCTGGAAGAGAATCTCAAGATCCTGAAAAATTCGACGGACCAAGCCGGAAAAAAATTCACTCTCGTTGAGCTGCCGATGCCGGGCGTCGTCGGCCCGCCGCGGCCAGAATGCGGCCACCGGCGCCTGCCGGCCAGCTACGCCAATTTTTATATCGGCAACCGCGCCGTGCTCGTGCCGGTCTATAGCCACAGAAATGACCGCGGCGCGCTGAAGATCCTTCAAGGCCTTTTTCCAAAACGCAAAGTTGTTAGCATCGAATGTTCGGCGCTCGTGTACGGCCTGGGCTCGATCCATTGCGTGACGCAGCAAGAGCCCGCCTGACGCATGAAAAAGAAGAAACCCTACCGCCTTTTTTTTTATTATCTTTTTGTGATATTGCGGGCGCTTTTCAACCTGCTGCCTTACGCGGCCGCCGTGCGCGTCTGCGGATTTCTCGGGCGCGTCGTGTTTTACCTCGTCCCCAAAGAGAGGGAAAAGACGCTGAAGAATCTCCGCGAGGCGTTCGGGACGGAGAGGTCCGAAAAGGAACTTTACCTTATCGCGCGGGCTGTGTTCGAAAATTACGGCATGATCGCCGCTGAGACGCACCTGGCCCACAAGATCATCCCGCGGCTCGACGAATGGATCTCTTACGAAGATCCCGGCGTCGCCGAACGGGCTTTTAAAAAGGGCAACGGCATTATCAGCATCGCGGCGCATTTCGGCGATTGGGAGTTCATGCCCGGCTATTTCGCGCTGAAAGGGTATCCGGTCACCGTAATCGCGCGCCAGATATATTTCGATAAATACAACGAGCTCTTGATGGACGTGAGGAAAAAAATGAAGGTCCGCACGATCTACCGCGACGACTCGCCCAGGAAAATGCTGCAGGTGCTGAAAGAGAACGGCATTCTCGGATTCGTCGGCGACCAGGACGTCGATACCGTTGACGGCGTGTTCGTCGATTTTTTCGGGAAGCCCGCTTACACGCCGATCGCGCCGG
>CAZCVC010000121.1:0-4897 GCA_964502045.1 uncultured Planctomycetia bacterium
CTGCCGACGATGTCTTTTTTCTTCCAGTCTCCGCCCTTCACGAGAAAGTCGGGCCGCACTTTTTTGATCAGCGCCATCGGCGTCGGATCGTCGAAAAAAACCGTGTAATCGACGGCGGCCAGCGCGCCAAGCACTTCAGCGCGGTCCTTCTGCGAATTGACGGGGCGGCCGGGGCCTTTCAGCTTGCGGACCGAGGCGTCGGTGTTCAGGCCGACGACAAGCACGTCGCCGAGCAGCCGCGCCCGGCGCAGGTAGCGCGCGTGCCCGACGTGCAGCACGTCGAAACAGCCGTTCGTGAACACGATCTTTTTTCCGGCCTTTCTTTCCTTGTCGAGCAGGCGCCCGATCGATGCGGCCGGCTTCAGCTTGGACGAACCCTCAGGAGGCGGACAGGGCTTCATCGACGCGCTCGCAAAGGATGTGGCCGATCATGATGTGGCATTCCTGTACCCGGGAAGTCTTCTGCGACGGGACGATCAGCGACAGATCGACGAGCGCAGGCATAGCCCCGCCGCCACGGCCTGTCATGCCGATCGTGTAAAGGCCCATCTCTTTGGCTTTCTGGATGCCGAGAATCACGTTTTTGGAATTGCCGCTCGTCGAGATCGCGACCACGACGTCGCCTTTCTGTCCCAGCGCCGAGATCTGCCGCTCGAACACGCGGTCGAAGCCGTAATCGTTGCCGACGGCGGTCAGGATCGAGGTATCGGTGGTTAGCGCGATCGCCGGCAGCGCGCGCCGTTCCTTTTCATAGCGGCCCACGAACTCGGCCGCCATGTGCTGGCTGTCGCTGGCGGAGCCGCCATTGCCGAAGAAAAGCACTTTTTTTCCAGCTTTAACGCAGGCGACGAGAGCCTGGGCCGCCGCTTCGATTTGCGGCACGAGGCTCTGAATCACCGCCTCTTTAGCGGCGATGCTGTCGCGGATATCCTTGACGATGCGGTCTTTCATTTTTTCAGCCGAAAAACGTCTTGGCCATGTCGTAGAACTCCTTGTCGACGGTCTTGAGCTTGCCCGTCGCATCCTCGATCTTGACCGAGACGATCTCGTTGCCGCGCAGAGCGACCATCTGGCCGAACTTCTTTTCATGAACGATCCGGATCGCTTTTTCGCCGAAACGGGTACCGAGCACGCGGTCGAACGCCGATGCGGTGCCGCCGCGCTGGATATGGCCCAGCACGGTCACGCGCGTCTCGGACTTCGTCGCTTCCTCGATCTTGCGCGCGAGGAGCTCTCCGATGCCGCCGAGTCGCACGTGGCCGAACTCGTCGAGTTTGTTGTCCAGGTGCGCCTCGTTGCCGTCGAACTTTGCGCCTTCAGCGACGACGATAATGCTGAAATTCTTGCCGCGGTCGGTGCGCTTCTTGATCACGTCGAGGACCTCGCTCATCTTGATCGGCACTTCGGGGATCAGGATGATGTCGGCGCCGCCGGCGATGCCCGCGTGCAGCGCGATCCAGCCCGCGTGGCGGCCCATCACTTCGCAGACCATGATGCGGCGGTGGCTCTCGGCCGTCGTGTGGAGCCGGTCGATCGCTTCCATCGCGATGTTGACCGCCGTGTCGAAGCCGAACGTGAAATCGGTGCCCGACAGATCGTTGTCGATGGTCTTCGGTACGCCGACGACCGGAAACCCTTCCTTCGAGAGCTTTGTCGCAACGCCGAGTGTGTCCTCGCCGCCGATTGCGACGAGCGCGTCGAGCTTCAAGTCCTTCCAGGTCTTTTTCAGCGCTTCCAGATGCTTCGGGTCCTTGTAGGGGTTGGTGCGGCTGGACCCCAGGATGGTGCCGCCGCGGTGCAGGATGCCCGAGACCGCCGCGATATCGAGAGGCATCGTGATGTTCTCGACAAGGCCCTTCCAGCCTAAGCGGATACCGATCACCTCGTCGCCTTCGCGCAGCGCGCCGCGCACGACGGCGCGGATCACCGGATTCAGGCCCGGACAGTCGCCTCCACCCGTCAACACTCCGATTCTCATCAAATCTCCTCCTGTCTATTGATTGCGTCTATTTTTTGACTGCGGCCAGCTCGGCCGTCTTTTCTTTGTCCGGCCGCTGCTCTCCGAGCATGCGGTCGATGAAATCCGTGTACATCTGCCCGCGGCGGAACACCGGGTGCTTCAAAATTTCCTTGTGGATCGGGATCGTCGTCTTGATAGGCTCGATGATGAACTCTTCGAGCGCGCGCTGCATGATCGCAATCGCTTCGCCGCGGTTGCGGCCGTGCACCATCAGCTTGCCGATCATCGAATCGTAATAAGGGAGCACCGTGTAACCGGCGTAGGCATGGCTATCGACGCGGACGCCGGGGCCGCCCGGCGCGTTGTAGCGCTCGATCTTCCCGGGCGACGGTGAAAAATTGTTGGTCGGATCCTCGGCGTTGATGCGGCATTCGATCGCGTGGCCCCGCAGCGGCACCTGGTCCTGCTTGCGGATCGTCAGCTTTTCCCCGGCCGCGATGCGCAGCTGCTCTTTTACGATATCGATGCCGGTGATCAGCTCGGTGATGCCGTGCTCGACCTGGACGCGCGTGTTCATTTCGATGAAATAGAACTGGCCGTCGTCATTCAGCAGGAACTCGACGGTGCCGGCGTTCGTGTAATTGACGGCCTTGGCGGCCTTCACGGCCATTTCGCCCATCTTTTTGCGCAGTTTCCAGTCGACCGAAGGCGACGGCGCTTCTTCGAGAAGTTTTTGGTGCCGGCGCTGTATCGTGCAGTCGCGCTCGTGCAGATAGATGATGTTGCCGTGCGTGTCGGCGAGAAGCTGGATCTCGATGTGTTTCGGACGCTCGAGATATTTTTCGATATAGACGGCCGAGTTGCCGAACGCGGTCTCGGCCTCGTGCTGCGCCGTCATCAGAGCGCTCACGAGCCGCACTTCGTTATGGCAGACGCGCATGCCGCGTCCGCCGCCGCCGGCTGCAGCCTTGATGATGACCGGATACTTGATCTTCTTGGCGATCTTGAGCGCGTCGTCCTTGTCCTTGATGGCTTCGGACGTACCCGGGATGATCGGCACGCCGGCCTTGCGGGCGGTCTCGCGCGCGGCCATCTTATCGCCCATCGCGCGGATCGCCTGCGGGCTGGGCCCGATGAACTTGATCTGGCAGGACTCGCAAATCTCGGCGAAGTGCGCGTTCTCGGAAAGAAAGCCGTAACCGGGATGGATCGCGTCGACATCGGTGATCTCGGCGGCGCTGATAATGGCAGGGATGTTCAGATAGCTTTGGGAGCTGGGTGCGTTGCCGATGCAGACGGCCTCGTCGGCCAGGTGCACGTGCGGCGAATGGTTGTCCGGCGTCGAATAAACAGCGACGGTGCGTACGCCCATTTCGCGGCAGGCGCGTATGATGCGTAGGGCTATTTCGCCGCGATTGGCGACAAGAACTTTCGAGAACATTACTCGATGACGAACAGGGGCTGGTTAAATTCGACGGGATCCCCGTTGTGAACGAGGAGTTCGGCGATCTTCCCCTTCACCTCAGCCTTGATCTCATTCATCAGTTTCATGGCTTCGATAATGCAGATGACCTGCCCGACCTGCACTTCGGTTCCGACCTGGACGAGCGGCGGTGCGTCGGGGGCGCCGGCTGCGTAGAACGTGCCGACCATCGGCGATTTGATCGTGCTTTTCGCCGCGGCGGCCTGGGGCTTCGGCGCTTCCCTGCTTTCACCGCCACCCTGCGCGCGCGCCGGAGAGGCCTGCTGGCGGGTTTCGTAGACCACCTGCTCAAAGCTGCCGGACGGGTTTTTCTTGAGACGGATCTTCAGGCCGTCCTTCTCCATTTCAAACTCGGAAAGCTGGTTCTCATTCATGATCTGAATGACTTCCTTGATCTCCTTAAGATTCATCCCGCCCTACCTTTCCTTAAATGATCCGGGGTTTTAAGCGCGCTCGAGATACTGGCCAGTCCGGGTATCGACGCGGATCGAGTCGCCGGTAGTGACGAACAATGGGACCTTGAACGTAGCGCCGGTCTCGACCTTGGCGGGCTTGTTGCCGCTTTTGGCCGTGTCGCCGCGAACGCCGGGCTCGGTCTCGATGACCTTCAGCACCACCGAGGACGGAAGCTCGACGAGCACCAGCTCTTCGTCATTGTAGCGGCCGATGATCTCGTCATTTTCTTTCAGGTAATTGACCCGTTCGCCGAGCGTCTCGGCGCTCATCACGACGTCGTTAAAAGACTGGGTGTCCATGAAGTGAAGCTTGTTGCCGTCGCGGTATTGGTATTGTATGGGGCGGTCTTCGAGGAATATCTCGTCAAATTTGTCTCCGGAGCGCAGAGGCACTTCGACCACGGCGCCGGTCTTGATGTTCTTGAACTTCGTGCGCACGATCGGCTGGCGCTGCTGCATTTTGACCAGCTGGTATTCGAGGATCTCGCACATCTGGCCTTCGTAACGGACGACGACTCCGGCCTTGAATTCGCTGGTAGAGATCATAGACATAAAAACTTCCTTTCTAAAACTTTTGCGGCTTAACTCAGGCGGTATGAATCCAGCCCTCGTGTCAGCACTTCATGCCCTCTTTCGGTGATGAGCAGCATGTCTTCAATGCGCACGCCCAACTTGCCGGGCAGATATATCCCCGGCTCCACCGTGATGACCATCCCGGGCCTGAGAATCGTCTTGCTGCGACCGGAAACCGTCGGTGCCTCGTGTATCTCGAGGCCGACGCCGTGACCGGTGCCATGCCCGAAGAAGTCGGCGTAGCCTGCCTTACGGATCACCGAACGGCAGGCCTCGTCCACTTCACTGCAAGCCACTCCGGGCCCTGCTTTTTTGATACCTGCCCGCTGGGCCTCCCAGACAAGGCCATGTATCTTTTTATACAAAGCGGTCATTTTACCCAAAAAGACAGACCGGGTCAAATCCGAATGATACCCGCCGTAAACC
>CAZCVC010000122.1:0-4864 GCA_964502045.1 uncultured Planctomycetia bacterium
TCTGGATGCTTTGGGCGTCCATCAAAAAAAACCCGACCCACTTATGCGCGATGATGATCCTCACGCTTTTATGCCAGGAGGACATGTCGCCGGCCATTTTCATGGCCGGCATATTCTTCGTCCTGAAAGGGGAGAAAAGGCTCGGGATAACGCTGATGACGGTCAGCCTTCTTTATTTTCTTTTTATCATGAAAGTCTTTGTTCCTTTTTTTCAGCCGGAGGGCTTTCAGGGAAACCCGCACCGCTATTATGACCCAAAAACCCCGCTGTCTGAAAACCTGCTGCAGTCGATCGGGGCGGCATTTCGGCCTGACCGTCTGCGTCTGCTCGTATTTCTTTTACTTCAAGGCGGTTTGGCCGTGTTGGGCGGCTGGCCCGTTCTCCTAATCTCCGCACCTTCGATCCTGGGCGGCTTATTCAACCGGCATTTCTTAGTCTGTACGGGGTCCTATTACTGGATCATCGCCGAAGCGATGATCGTTGCCGCCTGCATTTTCTACTTCGATCCCCGCAAAGGCCGCCGGTTTCCGATCTTGTATCTTTTGTTTGCGACACTTTTTTTCTCCGTCCTCTTTTCACCGCTGCCTCACAGCCTGACCTACTCGATGAAACATTATACGGTCTCGGAAGAGGACCACCGTACGCTCGAGGACGTCGCGCGTCTGATACCTCCGGACGCGCACCTCTGCGCGCAAAATAATCTCGGCCCGCACCTCTCCCATCGCCGCTTTATTTCCGCTTTTCCGGTGCATCTCGACAAGGCGGAATACGCCCTGCTCAATCTGAGGGCGAGCGCCGGCCCGTATACGGGATTAAGCCTGAAATCCGACTGGCTTTTAACTGGCGCCGGTGATTTCGGCCAGTTTGAAAAAGTGCTCGGTTCTCTCGCGGCGTCGCCCGAATGGGAATTGGTTTTTCATAAAGACAGATTCTATCTTTTCAAAAAAAGGAAACAGCCTGAGCCGCCGCCCGCTCTTCGGGCGCAAATGGTTTCCGAAGACATGAAAATTTTCAATAAAGAATTGAATGCCAGCTTAAAGAGCTATTGGCGACTTGGCTTTTATGTGAATGACAAGTACACCTGGCCGGAGCTATTCGCCAATCTGAAGCGCGACTACAAAAAGCTGTGGCCTGCCGCACCCAAGAATAAATAAATCCTTTACCCGGGGCCTTTCCCTGGTAAAATAGACAAATCTCGCAGATTTGACTTTTAACGATTAATGATGTATAAACTTACTAAACAATAATTAAACTTGTAAAAAGAAAGGGACCCGTCATGGCAGTCGAAACGAACAACAGCAATAAAAAGTTTGAAGAAGCATTGACGCTTTTGAACGAAGCCGCCAAAGAAAAGAAGCAGGAGATCCAGCAGCTTTTCGGCGACAAATACTCGACCATCCGTCAGGCCGTGCAGGAAGCGGCTGAGAAGCAGGGTGAGCGCTTGAACCGTATCCGCCAGTCCGCCTCCGAAGCTTTCGAGGTCGGCAGCGAGCGCGCTAAAGAGATCGCCTCTGAAGTGGACGAAAAGGTCAAAGAAAACCCCTGGCCATACATCGGCGGAGTCGCCGTCGGTGCCCTTTTACTGGGATATATCCTCGGTGCTTCAAGAAATAATAAATAGAATTACCGAGCCGGGAAGAACCGGCTTGAAAATGGTCAAGGGCCTGATCTACGAGGCCACGATTGGTCTTGCGCGCGAGTACCAGCGTAAAACGCTGGACCTCGCGCGCATTACCGCGGCCACCTATTACCTGAAGGCCGTCAAAAGCCTGAGGCATGTCGCGGTAGGGATCTTTCTCGTGACGATCGCTTCGGTGGTTTTCGCGGTGGCGCTTGTCGTCGTGCCGATCACTCTCGTGCTGCTGGCTCCATGGACGCCGGTACAGAAGTCGTTCGCGGTCGCTTTGCTGGGCGTCGCCGACATCAGCGTGACGGTCATTTATTTAATGTATCTCTTTTCCGAAGAAAACTGGATGAAGGTCACCAAGTCTCAGGAATTTATCGACGAAATCATGAAGTCATAGGAGAGATTGCAATGCTGAAGAAGCTGAACCTGTTCGCCATCCTCATTCTGGTCCTTTCACCGGTCGCTTCCGTCCATGCGGGCGGTGATGGCGATTGCCCGATGTCAGGCAAGGCCGGCAAAGCCGAGTGCGCCACGATGACGAAGGCCGACTGCGCGGGTATGAAGTGCGAGCTCAAGTCTGCGAACCACTCGAACTGCGCCGTCGACCCCAACGGCCGCTGCCGCAGCTGCTGCCGCAAGAGCAACGCCAAGACCAATTTCGTTCCCGGCAATAAAAAGCATTGACCGTCCAGGGAGACCCCATGAAAAATAGTTTCATCGCCGTTTTAGCGTTCGTCGTCTCTCTTTCCGCCGCGCCGGCGCATTGCGCCGATTGGGCTTCGCTGAACGCGACCGTCGCCGATTATTACCAGAGCAGAGAATTCACGAAGGCTGTGCCGATCGCCGAGGAAGCGCTGTGGATGGCCGAAAAGACCTACGGCCCGGAGTCGCCCGAGACCGCGCTCTCGCTCAACAATCTCGCGATGCTTTACCGCCACACGAAGGAATTCAAGAAGGCCGAACAGCTCTACCGCCGCGCGCTGACCATTTCCGAAAAGCTCGTCGGCGGCGATAGTCCGGAGCTGGCGGTCACGCTGAACAATCTCGCCGTGCTGTACGCGGCCGAAAAAGAATACGGCAAGGCGTTCGAGGTCTCGGACAACGCGCTCCGCATCCTCGAAGACAAGTACGGTCCCAACCACCCCAGCGTAGGCCAGGCGCTCATCCGTTATGCGGCGCTGAAGCGTGAAGCCGGAAAGACCGCGGAGGCGGCGAAGCTTGAGGCCAGAGCTAAGAGCATCGCTTAACGCGACCCCGATGAAAGAATTCCCCGAACTCATCGCCGAGCTGAAACAGCTCCCGCACGACGAATTCCGCAAGGAAGAGAACGGGTACATCGAGTTTGTCCTGAGCGTAAAAAAAGTCTCGATGCTGTACCCTTTGCTGGAGAGCTATTTCGGCGTGCCGTTCAAGCCCGAAGGCACCGAGCCCACGCGCGAAGCGCACAGCCGCAGCGAGCATTACGGCGGCATCGAAAAACAGCAGACGCTGTACTACAAAGAGTCCGGCGGATTTTCCAGCTGTGCGATGATATGGCCCTGGAACGACAAGGTCCGCCTCACGATCAAAGTCGCGCAAGGCAAGACTCAAGCGCGCTGACCGCACACCAGAGTGTTTTCCGAGCGCACGGACTGGCCGCAGACCCAGACCCCGCTGGCGCTGGCGGCCGCTGAAAAGAAAAGATCCGGCCGCAAATTCCTGGACCTCACGCTCTCCAACCCGACGCTCTGCGGTTTCGACTATCCTAAAAAATTCCCGTTCCAGACGCTGGACCATCCCGAAAACCTTCTCTACGAGCCCGACCCCCGCGGTCTGCCCGCCGCGCGCGAAGCCGTTTGCCGTTATTACGCGAAGAAAGGCGTGCGCGTTTCCCCGGAACGGATCTTTCTGACCTCGAGCACCAGCGAGGCCTATTCGTTCCTGTTTCGCCTGCTCGCCGACCCGGGCGGCGTCGTGCTGGCGCCGAAGCCGGGCTATCCGCTTTTCGATCATCTCTGCGGGCTTAACGACCTGAAGCTCGAAAAGTATTCGCTCGCGTACGACCGTTTCTGGAAGCTCGACCCCGTTTCGCTCGCCCGCTTTCCGCAGGCAAAGGCGCTGATCTGGGTGAACCCCAACAACCCTACCGGTAATTTCGCGGGACTCGATGAAAGGGACGCGCTCGCGCGCTTCGCGCGGAGCCGCGGCTGTGCGCTCGTCGTCGACGAAGTGTTTCTCGATTTTCCGTGGACCTCCGGCAAGAGCATGCCGAGCTTTGCCGCCGAAAGCCGGACGCTGACATTCGTTCTCAGTGGAATTTCGAAGGTGCTGGGACTGCCGCAGATGAAACTGTCGTGGATGGTCGTGGGCGGGCCCGAGGCCGAAGCTGCCGAGGCCTCGCGGCGCCTCGAGATCATCGCCGACGCGTACCTGTCCGTCAACACGCCGGTGCAGCGTGCGCTGCCCGCGTGGCTGGAAAGCTCGCCGGTCGCGGTGCAGGAGATCCTCACGCGCGTGAGAAAAAATTACATCCGCCTGCTCGAGACAGCCGCATCGACGCCGGGGCTCGAAGTCATGAATGGCGACGGCGGCTGGCACGCTGTGCTGCGCGTGAAAGGCGCCGACGACGAAAAGTACTGCCTGCGCCTTCTGAACGAAAGGAACGTGCTCGCGCACCCGGGGTATCTGTTCGATTTTGAGGAGGACAACTGCATCGTCGTGAGCCTGCTTCTGCCGCACGACGAATTTATGGAAGGGATGCGGGCGCTGGCGCCCTGATCAGCGGGGGACGAGCTCGAGTGCGAGAAGCTTTTTCTTAACGCCGAGGCCGCCTGAGTAGCCGCCGATGGAACCGTCGGCCGCGATGACGCGGTGGCAGGGGACGACGATGCAGAGAGGGTTTTTTCCGTTGGCGCCGCCGACGGCGCGGACGGCCTTCGGATTTTTCAGGCGCCGCGCGATGTCGGTGTAAGAGCAGGTGACACCGAACGGGATCTTCGAAAGTTCTGTCCATACCGATTTCTGGAAAGGCGTGCCTTCCGCCTCGAAAGGCAGTTGGAAGCGGCGGCGGCTGCCGGCGAAGTATTCGCGCAGCTGGCGGGCCGCGCCGGCGAGGATCTTCGCGTCACGCCCGGTTTTCACGGCAGGCGCGTTCTGGCGTTTGAAATGAATGCCGCGCAGGCCTCTTTCGGAAGCGACGAGGTAGAGCGTACCTATCGGCGTTTTGAGCGAGGTATTCGATATTTTCATAAATACATT
>CAZCVC010000123.1:0-1375 GCA_964502045.1 uncultured Planctomycetia bacterium
AGCAGCTTCATAAGTTGCGTGTCAGTGGTTCAAATCCACTCACCGCCATTTCACTTCCTGCGGTTCTTCTCGAAATAGATCTTCCCGTTCGCCTGGCCGCGCGCATGGCGGCGCAGTCCGCCTAAACCGTCCTTTAAAGCCGTTGACCCGGCGCGCACGCGGGCATAAAATACTTTCGGACGCTTGGAAAAAGGGGGGTTTCATGGACACAACCAAAACATTGCAGGACGGGATCGGCATGATTCAAAAATACTCGGATACGGCGATCGATTACCTGATCAAGTACGGCTTCCAGGTGCTGGGCGGCCTGCTGATCCTTTTGGCCGGCTTTCTCGTTGCCAGCTGGGTCCAGCGCCTCTGCTTCGACTTTTTGCACAAGAAGCGCCACATGGACATTTCGCTGGCGACGTTCATGGCGACGACGGCCAAGTTCATCATCCTCGGGCTCGTGTTCCTGATGGCCGTCGACAAACTCGGCATCACGATCTCGCCGCTGATCGCGACGGTCAGCGCGATGATCTTCGGCGCGAGCTTCGCGCTCCAGGCGCCTCTGTCCAACTACGCGGCCGGCCTGACCGTGATCCTGACGCATCCGTTCGTCGTCGGCAACACGATCACCGTCAAGGGCGTCCACGGCGTCGTCGAAGAAGTGAAGCTGCCGTGCACGATCCTCGTCAATGCGGACGGCGAGCGCATCACGATCCCCAACAAAGACGTCGTCGGAGAAATTGTTTCCAACTCCTTTGAAAACAAGCTTGTCGAGAGGAGGATCGGCGTCAGTTATGCGGATGATCCGCAGAAGGCGGTGCGCCTCGTTTCGGATGCGCTGGCGCAGTTCTCGAAAGTGGTGAAGACGCCGGTGCCGCAGGTCGGCATCGATAATTTCGGCGATTCCTCGATCATTATTGGCATGCGTTACTGGGTACCGACGAAGGAATATTATCCAGCCCTTCACGAAGCGAACCTGCGCGTGTACCAGGCGCTGACGAAGGCTGGCATCACGATCCCGTTCCCTCAGCGCGAAGTACGCGTTCTTTCCGGGGAAAGCGCCGTATTGAAGGGCGCCAACGGCGGGCACGCCAAACCCTGACGCTGTGAAAAAAATTATTGCCGTCCTCGCGGCCGTTCTTTTTCTGCCCGGCAGCGCCGCCGCGATATCGGAAACTGACCGAGCCACCGCAGTTTCCGAAACGGACAAGGTTTTCCGTTCTACCGATGCCCAAATGAAGGATTTTTTCAAGGGAAAGTCCGAAAGCGAGCCGGTCTCCGGAAAACAATGGCTCGCGCTTTCGGCCGACGAGAAGGAGAAGGCTCTCGTCCATTCGATGGCTGACCTGAGCGAGCGGGGCATCGTTTTTGGCTGCCGGCCCGAAGA
>CAZCVC010000123.1:1385-4852 GCA_964502045.1 uncultured Planctomycetia bacterium
AAGAATATGCCGTCGATATCGAACAGATCCTGAAAACAAGCCCTTCGCGCCAATCGGAACGCCTTACCAATTTGCTGGCGGCGGTGCTCTACGAAACGGAGCCGGAATCCCGCATCGCGCTGGAGGGGTTCCGAACGGATGCCCGGTGAGTCGCCGGTGTCTTCGGCAATTTTTAGCAATTTTGACATTACGGCACCCTTTCGGTATACTCGTACCTTAAATATCCCGATCCCGCAGGGCCGATAGCGGCGAACAACACGGAGTTTAAAATGAAAAAATACGTAGTGGCTTTGGCACTAATTTTTGGTTTGACCGGTTTGTCCTACGCAGAAGAAAATACCGCGACCGCCACCGAAGCCGAAGTCCCCGCCACGACGGAAGACACGTCGCCGGTCCCGGCGCCGGTAGAGGAAGCTTCTATCGAAGAACCGGCCCCGGCCGCCGCCGACGAGACCGGCACCGTTGCCGAAAACCTCGAGTTCATTTCCGGCGAAGTCAGCGCCTCTGACGAAGCGGGCGGCACGATCACCATCAAGCTTTACGGCGAGACCGAGAACACACCGGGTGACAAGTCCATTACTGTCAAAGTGGACCCGACGACCGACATCACGGACGGCGAGAAGGACCGCGACATCAAATCGCTGACGAACGGCACCGAAGTCGACGTGGAATACGACCCGGCGTCTTCGAAGGCCACCTATATTTTCGTTTATTGACGTTTTTTCCGCTCGGATTTAAAAAACGGACGGGCCGGAATCTTCGGTCCGTCCGTTTTTAATTTGAGCCGCCGATGCGCCGCCTTCTCGAAGACTTCCAAAAATACAACCGCCGCCACCGCCTGATCGGCCGTAATGATCGCATCGTGCTCGGGTTTTCGGGCGGCCCCGACTCCGTGGCGCTTTTTCTGCTGTTGCTGCGTCTGCGGAAGAAATACGGCCTTCGTTTCTGTGCTGCTCACCTGGATCACCGCATTGCCGCCGCGCACTCGGCAGGGCATGCCGTGTTTGCCGAAAAGATGGCCCGGCGTTACGGCATTCCGTTCCACCGCAAAAGCCTCAACGTGAAAGCGCTCGCTTGCCGCCGCGGCCAAACCCTGGAAGAGGCCGGACGCGCCGAGCGCTACCGTTTTTTTGCGGCTGTCGCGGCGAAGACGCGCTCGAACAAGATCGCGACCGCACACACGTTGGATGACCAGGCCGAGACCGTGTTCATGCGCGTGGCGCGCGGCTGCGGCCTGCGCGGCCTGGGCGGCATCCCGGTCAAAAGAGGCGAGGGGCGTTTCGAGGTCATCCGCCCGCTGATCGGCGTCCGGAAAAGCGAGATCCTCTCGTTCCTCCGGCGGTCGGGCCAGCCTTTTTTCCAGGACCCGTCCAACCTGAAAGACGTCTACACGCGCAACCGCGTCCGCAACCACCTGATCCCCTGGGTCGAAAAAAACCTGAACCCGCAGATCAAGCAGGGTCTTTCAGACCTGAGCGAGATCTGCGCCGAAACGCAGGACCTGCTCGACGCGCTGTCGACCGCGGCGCTGAAAAAGTGCCTGCGCAAAAACAGTGCCCGCGAACTCCGTCTCGACGCGGCGCGCCTCAAGCGTCTTCATCCGGCCGTCTGCTCGGAGGTGATCTCACGGGCGCTCGGGCTCATCAGTGGCGGCCGCGCACGCTTCGGAAGTCCCCACATTTCGGCGGTCCGCGGGCTCCTTGAATCGACCGGCCGCCGCCCCGAGACGCACCTGCCCGGGCCCGTGACGGCTGTGAGGGAAAAGGGCGCGCTCAGAATCTTTGACACCTCCGGAAAATAGGTTTATAATTCCCTCTACAGTCACAACAAGGGGGTAGAATCGTTCATGTCTAAAGTAGATGTCGGTCCCAACGAGCCGCTCGAAAAGGCTCTGAGGCGTTTTAAGAAAAAAATCGAACGTGAAGGCATTCTGAAGGTCCTGAAAGCCCGCAAGCATTACGAAAAGCCGAGCGAGATCAAGCGCCGCAAGGCCCGTGCCTCCAAAAGCCGCAACAAAAGTTCTAGAACCGGCTCCTAGCTTTTCCCGCACTTCGCCCCATCACCGGTATTCGGTGGTGGGGCGGCGTTTACCTAAAGGGCACACCCATGGAAGAAACACGCCAGGATTCTCCGGATTTCGTCGTCAAAAAGAAGGTCGACGAGTCCTGGAAGAACACCGTTGAAAAAGAAAAGGCCGCTCCAGGCCCGCCGCCCAAACAGTCGCCGGCCGCTCAAGAGGAGGCCCCGCCCGCGCCGGAACCCCAGCCCGGCAAACCGGACTTCATTTATTTCCTTTCAGGTCTCGGCATGCAGGCGCTGGCCGCCCTCGGCGAGCTGCCGGACGACAGCGGTATGGCGCTGCCGCCCGATCTCGGCAATGCCAAATACCTGATAGACGTGCTCGAAATGCTGGTCATGAAAACGAAGGGCAACCTTTCACCCGAAGAGAAGACCACGCTCGAACAGCTGCTTTATCAGCTCCGCGTCAAGTTCGTGCAAAAGAGCCGGGAGCTTCCGTGAAAAAATACGAGAAGATCGACCAGTTTTTCGAACAGATAAAAACGCTGGGCTTTTGGCAGCGCCTATTTAGCTGGAGGCCGGTTCAAAAGCTAAGCTACGAGGCCTTTGAGCAATATAAAAATCTTTTAGACTTAACCGATAAAATCGATTTGTTGACGAATGATAGCGCTCATGCAGAGAAAAAGTCATCCGAGCAGCAGGTCGAAATCAAATCCCTTAAGGACAGCAATCAGGAATTACAAAAAGAGCTAAATCGGACGAAAGAAGAAAACGTCGTTTTTAAACGCACTGAAGCTGACCGCACTCACAAATATGAGTCTGAGATAGGCAAAGTTACTTCCGTCTATTCCCGCGTTCAAGACGAGAGGGATGCCGAGAAAAGACAAGCCGCTGATAAGGACTTGCAGCGCTTACAAGAGATGAAAGAGACCTGGTCTCGGCATCAAACCAGCGTCCAAGAAGCCATAAAAATGATCTGTTCGAGGCATACGATAACGTATGTCGACAAAGTGCCATTCAAAGGAAGTCCGGACAATACGATTCAAATATGCGACGATTTCATCATTTTTGACGCAAAAAGTCCCCTATCGGACGATCTCGGGAATTTTCCTCTGTACATCAAGAATCAAACCGAGCAAGTTAAAAAATATACAAAACAGGAAAACGTCCGAAAAGATATATTCCTCGTAATTCCCTCCAACACCGTTCATGTTATCGGCAATTTCAGCTATAACATGGCAGATTACAATGTTTATGTGGTGACCATTGACGTTCTGGAGCCGCTCATTCTCGCCCTGAGAAAAATCGAAGACTATGAATTTGTCGAGCAGCTCACGCCTGAGGATAGGGAAAATGTCTGCCGGATAATCGGCAAGTTTGCGCACAACACAAAGAGAAAGATCCAGATCGATCAATTTTTTGCGGAAAAATTTATCGGCATACTCAAG
>CAZCVC010000124.1:0-4830 GCA_964502045.1 uncultured Planctomycetia bacterium
GATGCTATTATCGAGGATGATGTCGCCGAGCACGACGAAGACGGGCGAGTGTGTGAAGAAAGATTCGCTTATGCTGAGCGCCTGCGCGATACCGCCCTCGCCTTCCTGGTAGGTGTAGTTAATATGCGAAAGGCCGAACTCCTGGCCGTTACCGAGGAGCCGCAGGAAATCGCCGGCGTGGTTGCCGCCGGTCACGATCGAGATATCGGTGACACCGGCTTCGACGAGCGACGAAATCGGGTAATAGATCATCGGCTTGTTGTACACGGGCAGCAAGTGCTTATTGGTGATCTTGGTCAGCGGATGGAGCCGCGTGCCGAGGCCGCCGGCGAGAATGATGCCCTTCAGGTCCTGCGCCATATCACTCCCTTCCGATCGAGAAATAACGGAAACCCATCGTCTTCATCTTTTTCGGATCGAAAATATTGCGGCCGTCAACGACGACTGGCTGTCGCAGCAGTTTTTTTACTTTCGCCAGGTCGATCTCCTTGAATTCGTCCCATTCGGTGAGGATCACGAGGCAGTCGCTGTCCTTGCAGGCCGTGTAGCTGTCCTTGCAAAACGTGACGTTTTTCATCGAAATTTTGGCGTTCTCCATCGCGTGCGGGTCGTAGGCTTTGATGCGGGCCCCCATCTCCTGCAAGGAAGCGATGATATCGATGCTCGGCGCGAAACGCATGTCGTCGGTGTTGGGCTTGAACGCAAGCCCGAGCACGGTGATCGTCTTCGAATTGATGTTCCATATCGCTTCTTCGATCTTTTTGACGAAATGCTTCTTCTGTTCCTCGTTTATTTTTTCGACGGCCTTCAAGAGCTCGAAATCGTAGCCGAGCTTTTCGGCGATGCGGATGAACGCGGCCAGGTCCTTCGGGAAGCAGAAGCCGCCGAAGCCGATGCCGGCGTTCAGGAAATTTTTTCCGATGCGGCGGTCGAGTCCCATGCCGAGCGCGACCTGCTCGACGTCGGCCTTCGCGAGCTCACAGACGCGGCTGATTGCGTTAATGAACGATATCTTCATCGCCAGGTACGAGTTGGACGCGTGCTTGATGATCTCGGCGGACTTGATGTCGGTGAATACCATCGTCGCCTTCAGCGGTTTGTAGAGTTCGGTCAGCAGCGTCCGCGCTTTTTTCGACTCGACGCCGAGCACGATGCGGTCCGGGTTCATGAAGTCCTTCACGGCCGTGCCTTCGCGCAGGAATTCGGGGTTCGACGCGACGTCGAACGGCACGCTCTTTTTTCCGTAGCGTGCCAGCGTCCTCTTCAACCATTCGCCGGTCTGCACCGGCACCGTGCTTTTTTCGACGATCAGTTTGTAGGAGGTCATCTCGGTCGCGATCGTGCGCGCGACGTTCTCGACGAACGAAAGGTCGGCGTCGCCGTTGTTTTTCGGCGGCGTTCCCACCGCGATGAAAATGATCTGCGCCTTCTTCGCGGCCGTTTTCAGGTCCGTCGTGAACGTGAGGCTTTTCTTCTTCATGTTTTCGTGCACGAGCTCCTCGAGTCCCGGCTCGTAGATCGGCATGATGCCCTTCTTCAGCTTCGCGATCTTCGCGGCGTCGATGTCGACGCAGGTAACCTTGTTTCCGAGGCTCGCAAAGCAGGTGCCCGTGACTAAACCAACGTAACCCGAACCAACAACGGTGATGTTCATTCGCCGTAGATCTCCCTTGGGCTGGCTTTCGGACTGTTGTAGGTCTGGCGCAGGCTGAACGGCGTCGACGGAAACGCCTTCAGCCTCAACGCGACATAGAACGTGTCGCCGCCCTGCTCGCCGTGATTGTACGTGAAATCGGTAATCACGCAATCCCACCACTTGGAGACCGTGAACTCGAACTCCTTGGACTCGCTTGTCTGAAATTCGAAACGCTCGTAGACCTTGAACTCGTAGCCGGGGAACGTCAGCGTGACCTCGGCGGTCGTCTGACTCGACTCGTCGAGCAGATACCGCTGGCCGACAGCGACCTTCCACGGCCCGCGGTGGAAGTAGACGTCGAAATTGGCCGCCGTCACCTTGCCCAGGTGCGTGTCCATCGCGATGTCGGACTCCATGCCCAGCCACGCGTAGGGCCTGAGCTCGGTCCGCAGGCCCACGTTGTCGAGGCGGCCGTTCAAAAAGTTGTAGTCCATGAACGGAATGACGCGCGCGATCTCGCGCGTGTAAAGCTGGCCGTCCAAGCTTCGCTCTTTCGTCTGAAGTTTATTCTCGAAATTGAAGCGCATGAAATTCTGCTTGTCGAGCGCGTCGATCTCATCGAACTGCTGCAATTCCTGGTAATAGATCGTCGGCGTCGGCCGGTAGTTGTAGCTGGCCGTCGGCTCGAAAATGTGGCGTATCTTGTTGTAATCGAGTCCCCAGGCGTGGATGTAGGCGTCGTAAGTCTTGTAAAAGCGCGTGCTCACGTCGATGCCGCCGTCGAAAGCACCGCGCACGTCCGACTCGTTGCCGTCGAGGTCCCGCGAATAGAACGTCTGCCGGGTGCCGACGTGCGGCGTGAAAGAGACGTCGCCGAGGCGACCGGCGTACGAGACCGTGTGGTTGGTGTCGAGACGCGTCGCGTCGAGCTGCGTGTTCTCGTTGGCGAATTCGCGCTGCAGGTTCGTGAACTGCACTTCCTGTCTCAGATAAAAAGGCGTGTTCACGAATTGCCGGTTGTGCGTGTCGAAGCGGATCTCGGGATCGCGGTTTACGGAGCTGACGAAGTCGTTCAGGCGGTGGCGCTCGAGGAAGCTGAGCGTGTATTCGGGCTTCGCCGTGATGATCGAAACGTAATTTTCGGGCACGACGCTCTTTTCGAATTCACCGTTAAAAAAGAAGTCTTTGATCACCTGGCTGTCGCTGGCGCCGTTGATCTCGGTCGTAAGCGTCGTCGACTCGCCGATCTTCGACTGGTGGCGCAGCTGCGCGCGGTAGCGGTCCGAAGACTCGGCCTCGACCGGCGGCTCCTGGTCGTCGGCGTAATAAACGCGCACCGCGCCGCGGCCGAACTTGTCGGCGCGGTAAAACGTGTCGAGACCCCCGGCGAAGCCGCGCCGCTCGCGGTAGTCGGCGAGCACGGAGCCTTTAACGCTGATGTCCTTGCGGTTCACGAGGTTGTAGCGCCATTTAGAAAGCAGGAACGGCCCCCACTCCTTCGTGCGCCCGGGGAATAGCTGCACCGGCAGGCGGTCGAAATCGATGATCGGCTGCATGAAATACGGGATGAACAACACCGGCACACCCTTGATATATAGGAGGGCGTTCCGGATCACGATCTTATCATCGGGGAAAAAGTCGATCTCGCGCGCCTTGATCTGGTAGAACGGGCTGTCGCCGCAGCAGGTCGTGACCGAGGTATCGACGGTGCGGTACTGGTTTTCGGAGACCTTCTCGATCTTCTGGGCCTTCACATAAAACTCAGGCGCGATCACCGCGTCCATCTTGTCGACATGGCCGATCTTGGTCCCGAAGTCGTACTCGGCGCGCCGGCCCTTGAACACGCTGCCCTTCTGCGTCAACGTGACGTTGCCTTCGGCGAGCGCTTTTTTCGTCGCCATGTAGACCGTGATCTTGTCGGCCTCGAGCTTCACGTTCTCGTAATCGATGGAAACGTGGCCCTCGCCGACGGCCTTTTCTTCCTGCTGGAAATATTCGACGGCGTCGCCTTTCACGTGGATCGGCTTCGAGGAGGGATCCGGAGCGGGCGCGTCGGCGGACGCATGCGGCGGAAATGATAGGACGAGAAGGCCTGCGGCGGTAAGGACCCGGAACGATGTTTTAAAGGAAAATACCATTCGGGAGCCGGTCTCCGGACATATCTTCGACGTCAGTTTTGGGTTAAGGCCAGTGCCGCGGCGCCGATAAGACCCGCGTCCGCGCCGAGCTTCGCCGGCAATACTTTAGCAGAATGGGCTGCGATGGGGAAAGCTTTTTTAGCGATCGTGCGCCGTACGGCGTGGAAAATCAGCTCGGCCTCGAGCGCGATGCCGCCGCCGAGCACGATGCGGTCCGGGTTCAGGATGTCGACGAGCCCGGCCAGCGCGCTGCCGAGGTGCTCGCCGGTCTCTTCGAGGATACGGGACGAAAATTTGTCGCCGGCGCGGGACGCTTTTTTCACGAGCTTCGGCGTCAATGCTTCCCCGTCTTCGAGCCATTGCGTGAGCATGCTTTTGGAGCCGGCCGCGAGGCGCCGGCGGACTTCCCTGGCGATATAGCCGTTGCCGACGTAAGTCTCGAGGCAGCCCTCGCCGCCGCAGGCGCATATCGGGCCTTTCTCGTTGATCTTCAAGTGCCCGATCTCGGCGGCCGAGAACGTCGTGCCGTGGAAAAGTTTGCCGTTCAGCACGATGCCGCCGCCGACGCCGGTGCCCAGCGTCAGCGCGATCATGCTGCGCGAGCCGCGGCCGGCGCCGAAAAGGTATTCGCCCAGCGCCATCGCGTTCGCGTCGTTGTCGACGAAGACTTTCATGCCGAGCCGCTTTTCGAGCAGGGCCTTCAGCGGCGTGTTCTTCCATCCGGGGATGTTGGGGAAAAAATAGACGGAGCCGCGATCCACGTCGATCGGGCCCGGCGCGCCGATGCCGGTGCCGGCGAGGCGGTACCCGCTTTGCCGCGCGTCGGCGGCCAGCGCTAGGATGCGGCGCGACATTTCGGCGATGAAATGCTCCTTTTTCGGGAAATCGCGCGTGATGAAATCCTCGCGTACGATGATCTTTCCGCGCTCGTCCACGAGGCCGAATTTGACGCTGGTGCCGCCGATGTCGACGCCGATAGCCGCTTTTTTCATCCCGCCCATCCCGCCCGTCCTGGATAGGAGAATGATTTTTTTTTATTAATAAGCTCGAATGGAT
>CAZCVC010000125.1:0-4784 GCA_964502045.1 uncultured Planctomycetia bacterium
TTCTCCACGTCTTCGACGAGCTCGGGCGTGTACGCGTGATACTCGCCGAGGATGCGCCCGTCCGAGGCGACGAGGTAGCTCGTTGGAATGCCGACGACGCGGTAGCGCTCGCCGACGGCCTGGTCCTGATCGAGCAGAAGCGGGTAATTGATGCCGACTTTCTTCGCGAAGCCCGAGACTTTCGCGGCGGATTCGCCGACGTCGACACCGAGGATCGTGAAAGCGTCGCCGCCGTATTTTTTCTGCAGGCTGATGAGGCCCGGGATCTCCTCGCGGCAGGGCGGGCACCAGGTGGCCCAGAAGTTGATCAGCACAGCCTTATGGGTCTTCAGCTCGCCCGAGAGGGAAACGCTCTCACCGGCCGTATTTTTCAAAGTGAAATCGGCGGCGATGTCGCCCGTTTTGGTCTGGGCCGAACAGCCGACCGTCAGGAAACAAGCAATCAACGCCGTAAGCGCCGCCGTTCTCATCGAAAATTTCATATCAAAAGTCCTCCCATTTTGATTAACAGGTATTCTGCCGCGAAGATCAGGAGATAACCGAAAAACTTTTTCACCGCGTCGAGCCACTTCCCCGATTTCGGCAGCGCGCCGATGAGGCCCGTGAACGTGCCGAGCAGGATGAGCAGAAATCCGACGCCGTAGCCGAACGTGAACAGAAGAGAAAAGCCGTAGAACAAATTTTTCTGCGAGCCGACGTAGACGAGGATCACGGCCAATGCCGGCGCCGTGCAGGGCCCTACGATGAGGCCCGAAAAGCAGCCGATAAGGAACGCGCCGAGATAGCCTTTTTTCGGCGTGCCGGCGGCGGGCGACAGGCCGAGCTGTGGGATGTGGAACACGTCCAGCATCGAAAGGCCGAGGAACAGGCAGACATTCGCGACGATGAAATACGTCGCAGGGTGCGAGCCGACCGCGCCGAAGAGCTTGCCCGAAAGCGAGGCGAACGCGCCGAGGATCGCGTACATCAGCGCCATGCCGAGCACGTAAACGAGGGACAGCGTGAAACCCTTCCACTTGCTGCCGGCGCTGCGCGCGCCGATGAAGCCGAGCGTCAGCGGGATGACCGGGTAAACGCAGGGCGTGAAGCTGACGAGCACGCCCGCCAGAAACACGCCGACGAACGCCAGCGCCGGGTTTACCTGGATCATCGTATTCAGATTGTCGATAAGCGCCTGCATCGGGACCGTCCTTTCTTACGAGGTGTCTTCCCTATATATAGTACTACGTCCCGCCCGAGATCGCGGATGGGGACGAAATTATTTCTTACGGGCCTTCGCCTTGAAAACCGACCGCAGCTGCCCGCAGGCCGCCTGGATGTCGAGCCCTTTCGAGAATCTAACGGTCGTGCTGATGCCGTTGAACTGAAGGAGCTGCTGGAACCGCACGATCTCGTCGTAAGAAGGCGGAATGTGCGGGAACTCCTCGATCGGGTTGTAAGGGATCAAGTTGACCTTGCAGAGCATGCCCTTCAGGAGCCGTGCCAGCTGGCGGGCCTCGGCATCGGAGGAATTCACGCCCTTGATCATGATGTATTCAAACGTGATCGCGCGGTGTGTTTTTTTCGCGTATTTCTTGCAGGCGTCGATCAGCGGCTTGATCGGATAGGCCTTATTCACCGGCATGATGAGGCCGCGCACGCCGTCGTTGGGGCCGTGCAGCGAGACCGAAAGCTCCACCTGCAGGCCTTCCTCGCCGAGCGCTTCGATCTTGGGGATCACGCCGCAGGTCGAGATCGTGATCTTGCGGGCGCCGATATTGAGCGCGCTTTTCGAATTGAGCATGCGGATGGTCTTCAACACCTCCGCATAATTATCGAAAGGTTCTCCGATGCCCATGAAAACGATGTTTGTGATCTTTTTGCCCGGCGCGAGGTCACGCGCGAGCAAAACCTGAGAGAGGATCTCGCCCATTTTCAGGTTGCGGAAAAATCCGTCCTGACCCGAGGCGCAGAACGCGCAATGGAACTTGCACCCCACCTGCGTGGAGATACAAACCGTGCAGCGGTCCTTGCGCGGCATGCAGACGGCCTCGACGAAATCTTTATCGTTCAGCTTCAGCAGCAGCTTCACGCTTTCGTCGCCCGGCGATTTCGAGCGCGTGACTTCCGCCGGAACGCCGATGCGGAATTTTTCCTTCAGCCTTCCGCGCAGCTCTTCCGAAAGGTTCGTCATCTTGTCGAAATTGTAGACGCCCTTGCCGAATATCCACAGCTGGACCTGGTCGGCGCGGTAGCCTTCGAAGCCCGCGGCGATGAATTTTTTCTTAAGCTCCTCCGCCGTCAGGTTCATGACGTCGATGGGGCCGGCTTCCACTATAGTCTTAGGAGACATGTCGGTCATTCCTTTGGCTCGGCGGCAGGTGCGAGGTGTCGTTGAACCCCCGTACGCGCACGCGTTGTCCGTGGTACTCCACGAACGCGAGGCTCGTGTTTTCGATGTGCAGGTTTAAAAGCAAAGTATCAAAATCGGCCTTCAGCCACTCGGACAGAAGCGCCGTGATCGCGCCGCCGTGCGTCACGACCAGCGCCGTCTTTCCGGGGTTCGCGGCCGCGATGCGGTTGAGCCGGCCCACGACGCGGCGGCGGAAATGCTCGAGCGTCTCGCTTTTCGGGATGCGGCACTTCGATGGCTTGCACAGCCATTTCTTGTAGCCCTTGTCGTAAAGCTTGTCCACGTCCTCGGGCGTCATGCCTTCCCAGTCGCCGAGGTGGATCTCGCGCAGCAGAGGGTCGCGCACAATGGACGGCTTTTTCTTGCCGCGCGCCTTCAAAAGCCGCGTGATCTCGAGCGTAGTGGAATACGCGCGGCCGAGATCGCTCGAATAGATCCTGTCGATCTTGAAATTTTTCATGCGCGAGGCCAGCTTCGAGGCCTGCTTGAGGCCTTTCGGCGTGAGCTTCGAGTCGATCTGGCCCTGGATGCGGTTCTCGAGGTTAAGCCGCGATTCGGCGTGGCGTACGATTATCAGACGCGTCATGCCGCATTCAGCCGAGAAATTTTTTGTATTTTTTCGCCAGTTGCGCGTAGCGCTGGGCGTGAGGCAGGTGCTTGCCGGCCTCCTGGGCCGTCAGCGTGCGCGTGACCCTTCCGGGCACGCCGAGCACGAGCGACCGCTCGGGGATGACCGCATTCTCGAGCACCACGGCGCCGGCCCCGATCAGGCTGAACGCACCGACTTTCGCGCCGGACAGGATGCGCGCGCCGATGCCGACGAGCACGCCGTGGCCGATCTCGCAGGAATGCACGACGGCCTGGTGACCGACGATGACGCCGTCGCCGATCTTGCATGGAGCGCCGGCGTCGACGTGCACGATCGCGCCATCCTGGATGTTGGAGGCCTGGCCGACGTGTATCGGCGCGAGGTCTCCGCGCAGCACGGCCGTGAACCAGACGCTGGACCACTGTCCGACCGTCACGTCGCCGATCACGTGGGAGCCGGGCGCGATGAATGCCGAAGCGTCTATCTTGGGTTTTTTGGACTCGAATTCGAGGATCATAACGCGCTAGTATACCATCACTTGGTCAGTGAGGCGTCGATTTCTTCCTCGATTTCGCCGACGATCTCCTCGAGCAGGTCCTCGAGCGTCACGAGGCCCAGCGCCTTGTCGGTGACCGGGTCGCGCACGATCGCGATCTGTATCTTGCGCCGCTGGAATTCTTTCAGGAGTTCCGCGGCCTTCTGCTTCGGCGAGATGAAGAAAGGCTGGCTCATCAGGTCGCTCAAGTGGATCAGCTCGCTGTTCTTGAAAATGTAAAGAAGGTCGCGCACGTAGATGATGCCGATGATGTCAGTTTTCTCTTTGCGGTAGACCGGGATGCGGTTGTGCCCCTCCTCCAAAAGGATGCGCTCGATCTCGCTCTCGGCCATGTCGATCTCGATCGCGGCGACCTGCTGGAGAGGCGTCATGATCTCGCGGACTTCGATCTCGTCGAAATGGAAGATGCGCTCAAGCATCTTCCTTTCGTTGTCGCCGTAATAGCCTTCCTCTTTTCCGATCTGCACCATCATCTTGATCTCTTCTTCTGTCACCAGCGGCGAGCGGTGATGCGGATTGCCGCCGAACGCGCGGATGATGCCGGAGCTGATCCATGTCAGCACGCGCGTGATCGGCGTCAGCAGGAATATCATGAATGCCAGGATGTGCCGCGCGAAGAACGCGACGCCCTCGGGATGGCTCGTCGCGAATACCTTGGGGATCAGGTCGCAGAAGATGACGATAAACGCCGTGATGAGCAGCGTCGCGTAGACGAGTCCCTCGCCGACGCCGAAATAATACGTCATGATGGCAGTCGAGATCGTCGCGATGGCCGTGTTGCAAAGGTTGTTGGCGACGAGGATGGTCGCGATAAACTTATCCATGCGCGAAAGGATACCGTAGATGCGCTTGGCGCCGGGACGCTTGTTCTCGATCATGTGGCGCAGGCGGACCTTGTTCAGCGCGATCAGCGCCGTCTCGGAGGCCGAAAAGAACGCCGAAAACAGGATCAAAACGCCCAGGATAATGATGAATGTGGAATGAATAGGGAGCATGGCCCCTTATTATACAAAATAAGGGGATTTTATGCGGAAATATCAGATTTCGGTGGAAATAGGCTCTTTTAATCGGTTTGGGCGGCCGTATACGTCGTCATCGCCGATAGCCATTGACTTTCATTCCAGCTCTCCCTAAAATAGTCAAATTCTTATGCTTGAGACCGCCCTTTTTTATCTAATTTCTTTAGGTGTCATCGCTTCCGCCATCGGCGTCGTGCTCGCGCGCTCGGCCGTTTACAGCGTGCTCTG
>CAZCVC010000126.1:0-4776 GCA_964502045.1 uncultured Planctomycetia bacterium
CTATTTCGAACCCGTCACGCTCGAAGACGTGCTGAACATCGTCGACAAGGAAAAACCCGAGGGCGTCATCGTGCAGTTCGGCGGGCAGACGCCGCTGAACCTCGCGCTCGGCCTCAAAAAAGCCGGCGTCCCGATCATCGGCACGAGCCCCGAGGCCATCGACCGCGCCGAAGACCGAAAAAAATTCGCTGAAGTGCTGAACATCCTGAACCTCAAACAACCTGTGAACGGCACTGCCGTCACCGTCGAAGACGCGAAGAGGGAAGCCGCGCGCATCGGCTATCCCGTGCTGGTGCGCCCGTCCTACGTGCTGGGCGGCCGGTCGATGGAGGTCATCTTCGAAGAGGCATCGCTGATCTCTTACATGGAAAAAATGACCGACGTGACGCCGGACAGGCCCATCCTCGTCGACCAGTTCCTCGAGGGCGCCAAAGAAGTCGACGCCGACATGATCTCGGACGGCGAAACGTTTGTCGTCGGCGGCGTCATGGAGCACATCGAACAGGCCGGCATCCATTCGGGCGACAGCGCCTGCTCGCTGCCGCCGTTCTCGCTGAAGAAAAACGTCATTGAGGAGATCAAACGGCAGACGAAGGCGCTGGCGCTCGAGCTTCGCGTCGTCGGTCTTATGAATGTGCAGTTCGCCGTGAAGAACGACGTCGTCTACGTGCTCGAGGTGAACCCGCGCGCTTCCCGCACGATTCCATACGTCTCGAAAGCCATCGGCAAGCCGCTGGCCAAGCTGGCCGCGCAGGTGATGGCCGGCAAAAAATTGAAGGACCTCGGGTTCACCGAGGAGATCGTCCCGCCTTACACGTCGGTGAAGGAAGTCGTGCTGCCGTTCGTGCGTTTCCGCGGCGTCGACATCCTGCTCGGCCCCGAGATGAAATCGACGGGTGAGGTCATGGGCATCGACCGCGATTTCGGCATGGCGTTCGCGAAGGCGCAGATGGCGGCCAGTTCCCTGCTGCCGGTGAAGGGCACGATATTCTTAAGCGTCAAAGACCGCGACAAGGAGTCGATCGTCGAGATCGCAAAATCGCTTTCGGAGATGCAGTTCAACCTCGTCGCGACGGCGGGCACAGCCGACGTGCTGAAGCACGCCGGCATCCCGGTCGAAGCGCTCAAAAAGATCAGCGAAGGCAGCCCCAACGTGCTCGACCTGATCGCGGCCGGCAAGATCGACCTGATCCTGAACACGCCGAGCGGCGAGAAGCCGCGCGTCGACGAGATACAGATACGCTCCTATGCCGTGTCGCGCGGTATTTCGTGCGTCACGACGATCCAGGGCGCGTTCGCGTCGCTCGAAGGCATCAAGGCGATGAGGAAAAAAGACATGAAAGCGGTCTCGCTGCAGGCGTACCATGAAAAGATCAAGGCGCGACTCGAAGCCGTCGATGTATAGGGAACTCTGCCCGGTCGTTTCCCAGAAAAAAATAGCCGAGGACCATTACGTCCTGACGTTCCGCTCGGCGAAGATCCCGAAAAACGCGAAGCCCGGCCAGTTCGTGCAGATCCTCTGCCAGGACTCTTTCGACCCGCTGCTGCCGAGGCCGTTCAGTTTCCTTACCGCGGACAAGAACGGATTTTCCGTGCTTTATCACGTCGTCGGCATCGGCACGAAGATCCTTTCCCAGCTCAAGATCGGCGAATCGCTGTGGGTGCTCGGCCCCTGCGGCAACGGCTTTTCGGCGCCGGCGGCCACGGCCGAAAAGACGTTCCTGCTCGCCGGCGGCGGGGTCGGCATCCCGCCGCTCTACCATTTTGCGCAGCACCTGCTGACTAAAAAAATCCCCAAAAAAAATATTACCGTCTTTCTCGGCGCGCGTGACAAGTCGCTGCTTCTTCTTGAAAGCGATTTCAAGAAACTCGGCGTGAACCTGGTCCTGTCGACTGACAACGGCTCGAAAGGCGCGAAAGGGTTCCTGACAGTGCCGCTCGAAAGATTCCTGAAACAACGCGCCTCGCTGGCGCACGTCTACACCTGCGGCCCGACCGCGATGATGAAGGCCGTTTCGAAGATCGCCGAGGCGTACAAGGTGCCCTGCCAGGCATCGGTCGAAGTGCCGATGGCCTGCGGATTCGGCGCCTGCCTCGGCTGCGCGATCAAGGTGAAGGACGGCGGGCAGGACCACCGGTACGCGATCGCCTGCTGCGAAGGACCCGTGTTCGCCGGATCGGAGATCCTATGGGACTGAACCTTTCCACGCAGATCGGAAAGATCAAGCTGAAGAACCCGGTGCTCGCCGCGTCGGGCACGTTCGGCCACGCCAAAGAGTTCGAAAAATTCATCGACCTGAAAGAGCTCGGCGGTATCGTGACGAAAACGATCACCTGGAAGCCGCGCCTCGGCAACCCGCCGCCGCGCATCGTCGAGACGCCGTCCGGCATGCTGAACGCGATAGGCCTGCAGAACCCCGGCGCCGAAAAGTTCGTGTCCGACAAACTGCCATTCCTGCGCTCGACCGGCGTGCCGGTCATCGTCAGCGTGATGGCCTACAACGTCGAGGAATTCGTGAAGCTCGTGCAGTACCTCGAAGATCATGAGGGCATCGACGGCTACGAACTCAACCTTTCCTGCCCGAACGTTTCTTACAAAACAACTGCTGCGAAAGCGGCGGCCGACCGCGGCCTCACGGACATCCGCATGTTCGCGCACGACGAGAAAATGATCGAGGACGCTGTCGGCGCGGTCCGCAAGGCCACGCAGAAGACGCTGATCGCCAAGCTTGGCCCCGACGTTTCCAACATCGGCAAAATGGCGCAGGCCGCCGAACGTGCCGGCGCCGACGCCGTGGCGCTCATCAACACGTTCGTCGCGATGAAGATCGACATCCGCACGCGCAAGCCCGTGCTCGCCAACAAGACCGGCGGCCTTTCGGGCCCCTGCATCCGTCCGATCGCGGTGCGTCTGGTCTGGGACGCCGCGAAAGCGGTGAAGATCCCGGTCGTCGGCATCGGCGGCATCATGAACGGGGAGGACGCGGCCGAATTTCTCATCGCCGGCGCGTCGGCGGTGCAGATAGGAACGGCCAATTTCATGAACCCCTCCGCCACGATGGACGTGCTTAAAGGGCTCGAGAGTTTTCTCAAATCCCAGAAGCTGGACGACGTGCAAAAGCTCATCGGAAGCATCAAAGCATGACCGCCGCCGAGAAGCTCATCGTCGCGCTCGACGTCAGCCGGCTGTCAGAGGCCGAAAAGCTCGTTAAAACGCTCGCGCCCGTCGTGAAGACCTTCAAGATCGGCAAGGAGCTATTCACATCGGTCGGGCCCGAAGCCGTTAAAATGGTGCGAGGATATGGTTCTAAAGTGTTCCTGGACCTTAAGTTCCACGATATTCCAAACACGGTCGCGTCCGCCTGCGAGGCCGCCGCGGCGCTGGGCGTCTTCATGATGAACGTGCATGCCTTGGGCGGCAGAAACATGCTCACCGGAGCGGCCCAAGCCGTGAAAAAGGCGCCCACGCACCCGCTTTTGCTCGGTGTGACCGTCCTGACCAGCATGGCTGACGCGGATCTGAACGAAATCGGGGTTCCGGGAGGCGTAAAAGAAGAAGTTGATAAGCTGACCTTACTTGTGCAACAATGTGGATTAGACGGCGTTGTGGCTTCAGGCCAGGAAATCGAATTCATCCGGAAAGCAGCCGGTAAGAATTTCCTCATCGTAACCCCGGGCGTCCGGCCCGCATGGGCGGCTCACGGGGACCAAAAGAGAGTCATTACTCCCAAGGAAGCGATCGAAAAGGGTGCCGATTTTGTCGTCGTCGGCAGGCCCATCACACAGGATAAAAGCCCCCGGGAAGCTGCAGAGAAAATCATCAAAGAGATGGAATGACTCCATCTTTTTCATCACAAGGCCGAAGACAATGGGACGACCGGTCCCCGCTTCCCAAAGCCTAGACAAACCAAGGAGTTGAAAGTGAGTTTATTTAAAAGGAAAGAATCCTCGTTTGAGGATATGGATTCCCAGGAAAAACTGAAACGCATCATGGATCAGATCGGGTTCCTCGAAAAGAAGATCGATTCGGTGCTCGAACAACTCGGTAACCGCGGCGGCGGACGTCCGTCGTTCGGCGGAGGCAGCAACCGTAATTTCGGCGGCCAGCAGGGCGGCGGTCGTGACCGTGGATTCCGCGGCGGCCAAAACCGCGGCGGCGCACCGCGCACCGACAACGGCGGCAATACGCGTTACGCAGGCCAGGGCCCGCGCCGTTACAATTCGGCGCGTCCGTTCGGCAATGACGAGAACCGCGGCAATTTCGGCGGCGGCGCCAATCGTCCCGAAGGACAAGCACGCCACAACCGCAACGCCGGCGGCGGCGCGCGTCGTCCGCACCAGGGCCAGGGCCAGGGTCAAGGACAGACCGATCCGAACGCGGGAAATTCTCAGGCACCGAATTTTCCGGCGGCCGAAGAATCGATGCCGGAATAAACGATCAAAGATAAAGACCATTTTCTCCGTCTGAAGGACCTGGTCCGCCTCGAAGAAGCGGAAGAAAACGACCAGATCCGGGAGGAATTGAAAGACTGCAGTCCCGAGGAGCGCCAGGCACGAGGCAAGGCGCTCCTCGGTCTTTTTTTGGAAGAAAAACATTTCAGTCCCGCCGGACACGCGCTGTCCACTTTCTCGCTGAAGGACAAAAAAGAATTTCCGCTGTTCACGCTGGAAGAGGGCGACGTCGTCAGCGTGTTCGCGCGCGGCGCGCGTATGGACGACATTCCCTCGGGCACCGTCTACGAACAATCGCGCGATTCGATCACGGTCGCGATGAAC
>CAZCVC010000127.1:0-4739 GCA_964502045.1 uncultured Planctomycetia bacterium
TGTCTGCGGCTCTGAAGGCCCAGGAGCAGGAAGTCGCGATCTCGGCGATGTGGTCGCTCGGCATCCTCGGCGTTTCCGAGGCCGCGCCGCAGATCGAAGCGTTCCTGGCGTCCGATAAGCCGGAGCTTCGTAAAATGGCCACCTATGTCCTCGGCGGCCTCGGCGCGAAAGCGTCGGTCAGAAAGATCCGCGCGCTCTTGAACGACCCGGTAAACGACGTCCGCTGGAACGCAGCGCTCGCGCTCGCGCGCCTCGGCGAAGCCTCCGGCTTCGATGTGCTGAAAAAAATGACCGAAAGGGGAGAGTTCGCGCCGCTCGGCATGCCGGAAGCCCAGGTCGAGGCCGTCATGATCAACGCGATCAAAGGATTGGCCTTGATTCAGACGCCCGAATCGATTAAAATCTTGAAATCTCTTTCGCGCGACGATAAAAACCTGAAAGTCCGTCAGGCCGCGATAGAGGCGGTCAGACAACAGCAGGTAAAAATTTAAAAAATAACATGAGCGACGCCACACCGCAGCCACCAAACGCACCAATACCGCCGCAAACGACTCCGACGGCCGCTGCCGCACCTCCCGCAAAACCCGTATCCTCCAATCCGGCCAACGTCGTGATGGGCCAGGAAAAAATGGACCGCCGCACGTTCATTTCCTGGACCGGCGTCGCGTGGGTCAGCTTCGCCGCGGCGACCGGCGGCGCGCTGTCCATCGTGCTGCGCTTCCTTTTCCCGAACGTGCTGTTCGAGCCCCCGACGTCGTTCAAGGCCGGCTTTCCGGCCGACTACGAGGTCGGAGTCGTCGACGAGCGCTGGAAGGAAAAATTCGGCGTCTGGATGATAAAAACAGCCGAGGGCCTCTACGCGCTGTCGACGACGTGCACGCACCTCGGCTGCACGCCCAACTGGCTTTCCGGTGAAAACAAATTCAAATGTCCCTGCCATGGTTCCGGATTTTACAAGACCGGCATCAACTTTGAGGGGCCGGCCCCGAGGCCTCTCGAACGCTACCGCATCGGACTTTCCGAAGACGGCCAGATCCTTATCGATAAATCGAAGAAATTCCAGCAGGAAAAAGGGGAGTGGAACAATCCCGAATCGTTCCTCTCCTGCTAGACCCTATATAAAGGAAAGCCCATGGCAGATCCGGCACCGAAAAAGAAATTCGATCTAGGCAAGTACATCACCGAGACGCAGCTTTACAAGTCGATGTTCCGTCACGGGTACACGGCGTCGGACCGTGACCGCGCGCTGTCGGTGATGACGAACGTGTTCTTCCATCTTCACCCGGTCAAGGTGCGCAAGTCCGGCGCGCGCTTCGGGTTCACCTGGTGCGCGGGCGGCCTTTCGTTTTTCGTGTTCCTCACGCTTGTCGTCAGCGGCATCCTGCTGATGTTCTATTACCGGCCCACCGTCGAATACGCCTACAACGACATCATGGCGCTGCGCGAACACGTGCCGTTCGGCATCATGCGCGAACTGCACCGCTGGGGAGCGCACGCGATGATCATCACGGTCTGGCTGCACATGTTCCGCGTATTCATGACAGGCTCCTACAAGCCGCCGCGCGAATTCAACTGGGTTATCGGCGTCATCCTGCTCGTGCTGACGATGCTTTTGAGTTTCACCGGCTACCTGCTTCCGTGGGACCAGCTGGCGATGTGGGCGATCACGGTCGGCTCCAATATGGCGCGCGCAACCCCATTTCTCGGGCACGAAGGTCCGGGAGCCGCGATGCTCGCGGTCGGCGATATCCAGCTTGTTACTTCCGGCAGCGACGTGCGTTTCGCGCTGCTCGGCGGCCGCTTCGTAGGCGCCGGCGCGCTTCTGCGTTTCTACATCCTGCACTGCGTCGCGATCCCGACGATCGTGGTGATCCTGATGTCGGTGCACTTCTGGAGGATACGCAAGGACGGGGGGATCAGCGGCCCGCTGTAAATCATGGAAGCTTTCAAACACCTCATCGATTCGGTCTCGTCTCCGGTCACGATATTCACGTTCGCGACCGTTCTTTTCGTCCTGTTCGTGACGTTTCCGCGCGTCGCCACGTCCACGCCGGTTAGTCTCGCGGTCCTTGCCGCGGCCTTGGGCTTCTTCGGCATCGGCATGGCAGACGATCATTTCCGCAGCATCGTCACACTGCCCGACAACGTGCCGATCGTCGGCATGATGGTCGTTTTCGGCTTCTTTACCTGGTACGCGATGAGAAAGGCCGTCGATAACGACGCCCGGCTGGACAGGGGGGAACCGACGTTCGAAGCGACCGAGACTAACGAAAAGGTCCTGGTTTTTCCTTACCTGATCTTCATCGAGTTCGTCGTCGCGCTCGCGTACGGCGCGGGCCTCGTGATATGGTCCATCTTTCTGAAGGCGCCGCTCGAAGAGCCGGCCAATCCGACGGTTTCCCCAAACCCTTCGAAGGCACCCTGGTACTTCCTCGGCCTTCAGGAAATGCTCGTTTACTTCGATCCCTGGATCGCCGGCGTGCTTCTGCCGACGCTGATCATCGTGGGCCTCTGCGCGATTCCTTACATCGACAAGAGCACGACGAACTCGGGCTTTTATTCGTTCAAGCGCCGCCGGCCGGTCGTGACTGGTTTTCTATTCGGCTTCTGGATCCTCTGGGTGCTTTTGATCGTGATGGGCACGTTCCTGCGCGGCCCCAACTGGAATTTTTTCGGCCCGTTCGAGCCGTGGGACGTCCACAAGGTCGTACCGCTCTTAAACGTCGATCTTTCCCAGCTCATCTGGATCAAGTGGTTCGGCGTCGGCATGCCGAAGCAGTGGTACATCCGCGAACTGCCGGGCATTGCGCTGGTCCTCGGCTATCTATTTGTGACGCCGCTGATTCTCGCGAAGACGTGGCTGAAGCCGGCGTTTCAAAAACTCGACACAGTCCGCTTCGGTATCCTGGTCATGCTGCTCCTTTTTCTTGTCGCGCTTCCCATCAAGATGTACCTGCGATGGGCGTTCAACCTGAAATACCTGGTCGCTATCCCCGAATTCTTCTTTAACATCTGACCATGGCCAAGCAGAACCCGACCCTCTACAGCGTCGCCAAGACATTTATTTGGTTCGCTATCGTCAGCCTGATCCTGACTGCCTGCCTTGTCGGCATCGTTTATGAGGACTACCGCCGCGACTGGAAGGACTACCAGAAGAAATTTACGGAGCTAAAGCTCAAAAAAACGAAAGAAGAGATCCAGACAGTTGATAAGGGCCTCGACAAGAAAGAGGTCGAGCGCTTGACCGGCGAGCTCAAGGCCGCCGAGGCCGCGGCCGCCGCGCACCGCGCTGACGCCGATAAGGTCCGCAAGCAGATCGGCGCGATCGAAACGCGCTTTGCCAGAGCCAGGGATAAATACCAGACGCTGAAGCAGTTCCTCGATTCGAACCGTTATTTTTTCGAAGAATACACGGAAAAGAAGGACAAGCGCGTCGGAAAATACGAGAAAAAAATGGCTGCGCTTTCGCCCAAAGTCGCGCAGGCCAAAGCCGACCACGACACCGTGGAGAAGGAGCTTGCGGCGAAGAACGCGGAGCTTGCCGCCTTCGACGCGAAGAAAAAAGATATTCAACGCGACCTCGACAAACTATTGGCGGACAAGTCGCGGCTCGAAAAGCGCGTGGAGCGCATCAAACCCACGCTGGCCAAAGACGTCCTGAACGCGCCGATGCTCGACTTCGTGGCGCCGTCTCTGCGCATCCAGCAGATCGTGTTGGACAACCTGCAGGACGATTATCATTTCGCAAAGGTCCAGAAGGTGGACCGCTGCACGACATGCCATCTCGGCATCGACCAAAAGGGCTTCGAGGACGCGCAGCAGCCGTTCCGCACGCATCCTAAGCTCGAGCTTTACCTCGGCTCGGCTTCGCCGCACGCGATGGAAAAGGTCGGTTGCACGGTCTGCCACGGCGGCAACGGCCACTCGATCGACTTTGTTCGCGCCGCGCACACGCCGAAAAACGAGGAACAGGAAAAAGAGTGGGCCAAGAAATACAAGTGGCAGGAGCTCGAGAAGTGGGAGCACAAAATGCTTCCGGCCGCGAACATCGAAGCGTCCTGCGTGAAGTGCCATCACGGCGTCGTCCAGGTGCCTGAAGCCGGCCGCCTGAACCAGGGCCGCAAGCTCGCCGAAACGATGGGCTGCTTGAACTGCCACAAGATCAAAGGTTTTGAGAACCGCTGGAAAGTCGGTCCCGACCTTCAGCACTTGAACGGCAAGGTCTCCGAAGAATGGATCGCCAAATGGATCGACGACCCTACTTTTTTCCGTCCGGGCACGAACATGCCGCGCATCTACCATCTTTCGAACACCTCTTCGCCTGAAGACAAGCTGAAAAACGACGCGGCGATCCGTTCGATCGCGGCGTATCTGATGAAAAACTCAGAACCGGTCGAGTTACTGGCACTGCCGGTGCCCGGCGACGCCGCGAACGGCGAAAAACTTGTCAAGACACTGGGCTGCCTGGCGTGCCACAGCATTACCGGGGTTGCTGCCAGCCGTTTCGGCCCGGAACTCACCGGTCTCGGCTCCAAAACGTCGCCCGAATGGGTCTACAGCTGGGTGAAGGACCCGAAGCGCATGTCTTCTACGACGCGCATGCCCAATTTGCGGCTTTCGGACCAGGAAGCCTCCGACATCACGGCGTATCTGATCTCGCAGAAGCACGAAGACTTTGAAAAGAAAGCACCGGCCAAGGCCGATGCGAAGACAGTCGATGAGATGATCTCGACCCATCT
>CAZCVC010000128.1:0-4700 GCA_964502045.1 uncultured Planctomycetia bacterium
GACCACCATGGCCGGAAGCTCCCCTCCGGTCACGACGTAATCCCCGATGGAGATCTCGTCGGTCACCAACTCGTCGATGACGCGCTCGTCCACGCCCTCGTAATGGCCACACAGGAATACCACCTCTTTACACCCGGCCAACTCCACGGCTTTCTTGTGGTTGAACGTCTTTCCCTGCGCCGTTAAATAAATAAAACGGAAGTTCTTATCTTTTTTCTTCTTCCCGAACAATTCGTCGTACGCTTCGAAGATGGGCTCGGGTTTCATCAGCATGCCGGCCCCGCCTCCGAACGGCTTGTCGTCGCAGCTGCGGTGGTTGTCGTGCGTCCACCGCCGCAGGTCGTGCGGCACGATCTCGACCAGCTTCTTTTCGATCGCGCGCTTCACGATCGAGTGCGCCAGAAACGAGTCGAACGCTTCCGGAAAAAGCGTCAACAGATGAATCTTCAAGACGCGTCTAGGATTTCCGGTTCGCGGACTTCATTCCGGTCTTCTTCAGGATGCTGCGCACGGTCTCGGAAGGCGTGGCGCCCATCTTCATCCAATGCTCGATACGCTCGGTCTTCACTTTCACGATCGCCGGCGATTTCGAAGGATCCCAGTACCCGACCTCTTCGATGAATTTCCCGTTCCTCGGGGCTCCGGATTCCGTCACCACGAGGCGATGCTTGATCTTTTTCTTCGTGCCCATCGTCTTCAAACGAATAACTACTGCCATATCACACCCCCTCTCGAACGTTTACTAGCGTAGATCTTTTTCCCGGCGTATCTTCGCGCCGAGAGACTGCAGCTTCGAAACCAAATTTTCGTATCCGCGATCGAGATGATAAATACGCGAGACCTCCGTCGTTCCCTCGGCCACGAGTCCCGCGATCACGAGTCCCGCGCTCGCGCGCAGGTCCGACGCCATGACCGGCGCTCCCGACAACTTCTTCTTGCCGCTCACGATCGCGCTCGGGCCTTCGAGCATAATGTTGGCGCCCATGCGGTTGAGCTCGCTGACGTGCATAAAGCGCTCCGGATAAATTTTTTCCGTGATCACGCTGATGCCCGGCACCACGCACATCATCGCCATCATCTGCGCCTGCAGGTCCGTCGGATATCCCGGATACGGCAGCGTCGTCACGGACACCGGCTTCAAAACTTTTTCGCGGCGCACGCGCGCGTGGCCGTTCTTCTCGGTCACGACGACGCCGGCCTCGCGCAGCTTGTCCAGCATCGCGCCGAGCATGGCGACGTCGAAATTCTTAAGCGTCACGTCGCCCTTCGTGACGGCGGCCGCGATCATGTACGTCCCGGCCTCGATGCGGTCCGGGATCACCGAGTAAGCGGCGCCCGAAAGTTTTTTAACGCCTTCGATCTCGATCGACGGCGAGCCGAGTCCCGAGATCTTCGCGCCCATTTTCTTCAAAAAGTTGCCGAGGTCCACGACCTCGGGTTCGCAGGCGGCGTTCACGATGACGGTCTTGCCCTTCGCCATCGTCGCGGCCATCATCACGTTGCCGGTGCCGAGCACCGACGAGCCGAACGCGCCGCCGAGATACACGCGCGCGCCCTTGAGCTCTTTGGCCTTCGCCATCACGTAACCGTGTTCGAGCTCGACGTCGGCGCCGAGCGCTCTGACGCCCTTCAAATGCAGGTCGATCGGGCGCGGACCGATGACGCAGCCGCCCGGGAACGAAATCTTCGCCGCCTGGAAACGCGCCAGAAGGGGCCCGAGAAAGCAGATCGAGCCGCGCATCGTGCTGACCATCTTGTACGTCAGCTCGGGATTGCGGATACCGGCCGGGTCGACCTCGACGGTGTCGCCGGAATGGTTCACTTTCGCGCCGAGCGACTTCAGAATTTTCACCATCGTGAAAACGTCCGCGACCTGCGGCACGTTTTTGACGACGGACTTCTCTTTCGAAAGAACGGTCGCCGCGAGGATCGGAAGCGACGAGTTCTTCGCGCCGCTGACGCTGACGCTGCCTTCGAGCCGCTTTCCGCCTTCGATGACTAATTTATCCAATTTTCCTCGCCGTCAAAACGCGGTCAATGCCCGCGTAGTCCTTGAAAAATTTAAAATTTTGCCAGACTTTCATGCCGGATAATCTTCGGGAGATCAATCTCGACTGGCCCTTGCCTATTTCCATCGCGAGAAACCCGCCGGGTTTCAGGTAGTCCGGCGCTTCCCGGAGTATCTTTTCGATGATCTCGAGACCGAGCCTGCCGCCGTCCAGCGCGAGCCGCGGCTCTTTCCGGACTTCCCTTTGCAGACCCCGCAGGTCGTCCGCGGGCACGTAGGGAGGGTTGGAGACGATGACGTCCCACATCCCTTTCTCCTTGTCCCCCAAGGCCTTAAATAGGTCGCTCCGCCGGAAGGTCAACCGCCTGCCGGCCGCATGAATTAGCGCGTTTTTTCGGGCTATTTTCAGGGCTTGGGACGAGAGTTCGAGAGCCGTCATTTTACAGTCTGGGCGTGCGATTGTCAAACTTACCGCTAAGCACCCGGAACCGGCCCCCACCTCGAGGATTTGGGGCTCCGGGACCCCCCGGGCTGCCAGCAGTTCGAGCGTTTTTTCGACCAAAAGCTCGGTTTCCGGGCGCGGGATGAGGACATGCCGGTTGACGTGAAAATCGAGCCCATAAAAACCGGCGGTGCCGGTCAGGTGCGCCAAAGGGATGCCGGTGAAGCGCTTCTTCAGGGCGGCATCGAGCTTCTTTTTCTGGCCGTGTCCCAGCGCCGAGGCCCCGGTGAAATAACTGAGCCGGTCCGTGCCCGCAAAATGCAGGACGAGGCGCTCGGCCTCGACTTCCGGGGACAAGATGCGGCGGGCTTTAAGTTTTTTTTCGAGCGCTTTTAAAAACCGTAGGTTTTCGCGGGCTATGACACTTTGTCGAAAAAGGTTCATATGCTAGGCGCGAGGAAGTGAGCGCGGAGACGCTATGGTAATAGCGTCGCACAAGCGAACGACCGAGCAACGACGCAGATGGGCCTTTTTCGACAAAATGTCAGCTGTTGGCGAGTTCATCTTCGAATAAAGCGTCGACGAACGCGTCGAGCTCGCCTTCGAGCACCGCTTCGAGGTTGTAGGCGGTGAAACCGATGCGGTGGTCAGTCACGCGGCGGTCGGGAAAATTGTATGTGCGTATTTTTTCGGAACGGTCGCCCGAGCCGACTTGTTCCTTACGCTGTTTGGCGATCTCGGCGTTGCGTTCGTTGGTGATCTTCTCGAACAGGCGCGCGCGCAGGATCTTCATGCCCTTCAGCTTGTTCTTCAGCTGGGACTTTTCGTCCTGGCAGCTGACGACGAGGCCCGACGGAATGTGCGTGATGCGCACGGCAGAATCGGTCGTGTTGACGGACTGGCCGCCGGGACCGCCCGACCGGAACACGTCGATGCGGAGGTCTTCGGGCTTGATCTCGACGTCGATCTCTTCGGCTTCCGGAAGGATGGCGACGGTCACGGCCGACGTATGAATGCGGCCTTGTGCCTCGGTGGCAGGGACGCGCTGCACGCGGTGCGTGCCGCTTTCGTATTTGAATTTGCCGTAAGCGCCGGCGCCGGTGACCGACGCGATGGCTTCCTTGATGCCGCCGGCTTCGTTGGGCGACAGCGACAGCGTCTCGAGTTTGAAGCCGCATTTGACGGCGAAGCGCGAATACATGCGGAAGAGCTCGCCCGCAAAAAGGCCGGCCTCGAGGCCGCCGGTGCCGGCGCGAATTTCCATGATGACGTTCTTCGCCAGAAGCGGGTCGTCCTGCATCAGGATGGCTTCGATCTCGTGGATGACCTTCTTCTCGCGGGCGGACAACGACTCAAGTTCCGCCGTGGCCATCGCCGAGATGTCGGAGCTCTGGGTCTTGTCCCTCAAGAGCGCGGAGGACTCGTCGGTCTCGGCGCGGACTTTTTTGTATTCCTGATAGAGATTTTTGACCTTTTCGAGGACACGGAATTCCTTGCCCAGGTCGCGGAGGCGGGTCTGGTCGGCGGTGACAGAAGGGTCCTGGAGAAGGCGCTCGACTTCATGGAAGCGCGCGACCTTTTCCTCAATTTTTTTTAGAAAACGCATAGAGGCATCTCGGGGATAAAATCAAAAGCCCCGGGGCGCAAGGGCGCCCGCGGGGCTTCTTTTAACGAAACGCTATTTACCGGACTTGGCGGCGTAACGCTTCTGGAACTTCTCGACGCGGCCGGCGGTGTCGATGAGCTTCGATTTGCCGGTAAAGAACGGGTGGCAGCTCGAGCAGATTTCGACGCGGATGGCCTGCTTCGTGGAGCGGGTATGGATCACGTTCCCACACAGACAGGTGATCGTCGTTTCGTTGTACTTCGGATGTATCTTCTCTTTCATAACCTCTCCTTAAACTCATTAACTCAGTTTATTGAAAAAAGGCTCATATGCTAGGCGCGACGAGGAGGCGTGGTAAGAACCACGTTGACGAGGAGCAACGACGCAGATGAGGCTTTTTTCGATAAACTGCTATTATGAGGCTTTATTCATGGATTTCAAGAAATCTTTATTCGTCTTGGTTTTGCCAATCTTCTCGACCAAAAGCTCCATCGCCTCGGTCGTGTTGAGCTCATTGAGCACTTTGCGCAGTACCCAGATCTTCGCCAGGTCCTCGGCCGGCACGAGAAGTTCCTCGCGGCGGGTGTTGGAACGCTTGATGTCGATGGCCGGATAGATGCGGCGCTGGAACAGATTCCGATCCA
>CAZCVC010000129.1:0-3579 GCA_964502045.1 uncultured Planctomycetia bacterium
GCGATGCAGGAAGCCGCGATGATCACGTTGAATCTTTTCGTGGCCGCGATCAATTTCTTTTTCATGTTATTCCTCGTTTTTTTCATGTTCAAGGACGGCCGGCGCATTTATAATTTCGTCTATCAGATCACGCCGCTCGAGAGGCACATTAAGAAACTGATATTCACGCAGCTCTCGGAAACATTTTCGGCCGTGCTGCGCGGACAGATCATGACCGCGTTCGCGCAGGCGACGCTGGCCGGACTGGTCTTCTGGGGCCTCGGGCTGCCGCTGCCGCTTTTTTTCGCAGCGATAACATTCCTGGCCGCGATGATCCCGGTGTTCGGCGCAGCGATCGTCTGGGCGCCGTGGGTGGTTTACCTTTATTTCACGAAAGACTACACGAGCGCGGTCATCCTGCTCGTGCTGGGCGCCGGCGTGATCAGCCTCATCGACAACCTGCTGAAGCCGTTTTTGATCGGCGAAAAAACGAAGCTCCCCTACCTGCTGCTCCTCCTCGGCATCCTCGGCGGCATGCAGGTGTATGGCCTCATGGGGATCTTTCTCGCGCCGACGGTGCTGTCGCTGTTCTTCGTGATGATCAAGATCTACCAGGAAGAGATCCTCGACGAAAAAAAAGAAGCTTAAATCTTAGCGCGGAGTTGGATGAACGAGATCATCCGGCCGGCGGCCTCCTTTTCGGTGCGGTGGGAATAGAAATGCTTGCTGTGCCCGATCGTGCAGAGGCCCGACACGGAAATGTTGTTCCGCGGCATGCCGGTGCCTAACAGCTGTTTCTTGTTGGCCTTCACGAGGTCCAGGTGGTAGCGGCCGCTCTCCTTCTTCAGGTACGATGACGAAAAATATTCCTTAAACTCCTTGCCGACCTCGTAGTGCTTGCGGCAGATCGAGGGTCCGAAGATCACGCGGACTTGCGAAGCCGGCGCGCCCGACTTCTCCATAAGAAGCGCCAGCGTCTTTTTCGCGACGCCTTTTTGCGTGCCGCGCCAGCCGGCGTGCGCGATGCCGACCCAGCCCGGCGCATAAAAAAAGAGCGTCAGACAGTCCGCCGACATCGCCAATAGCGTCAGTCCCGGAACGTTGGTGATCGCCGCGTCGGTGGCCTCGAACCGGCGGAAGGCGGGCTCCTGCGGGCCTTTGTCCTCGATGACGGCCACGCCGTCGCCGTGCACCTGGTTCAGATAGGCGAAGCCGCCGCCGAACGTGATGTGTTTCTTCTTCACGGCCGGGCTCTGCGCCAGCGCGATCGTCAATTTCGCCCGGTTTTCTGCCGCATCCAGTTCGCCGGTCTTTTTCAGCAGCACCGGGAAAAATTTAGTCGTGACGCCGGTGTCGACTTTCTTCTTCCTCCACTCTGAAAAATAGACGATGTCGCGCTTGAAAAGCTTCAAGTCGATCTTGTACTTCATGCGGAACGCATATGCCGGCGCGAAGATCGAGAGGCCGAGGAATATCAGCGGCCAGCCCGGCAGGATCGGCATGATGAGGCCGAAGACGCCGACGGCCATCAGCAGCACGCCGCCGATCATCACGAATATCTTTTTCATTCCCGCTCCTGTGCGACTGCCGAAAACGGGCTGTCAAGCACCGGATAGCTCTTGGCGTCCTTATAGTCGAAATGCCACCATTCGGTGGTAATGCCGCGGAACCCTTCGGCGTGCATCGCGTTTTCCAGTATGGCGCGGTTTTTTCTCTGTTCTTCGGTGCCGCCGGCGTAGTCGCGGTGCGCCCTCTCAGTAAATTCGTCATAGCCGGAGGGCATCGGCAGCTCCGCGCCCGTCCCGTCGACGAGCGTCAGGTCCACGGCCATGCCGCGGTTGTGGTTGGATCCTTTAGCGGGGTTCGCGACGTAGCCCTCGACCGGATATTTCGCCCACATCACCTTTTGGGCCGACAGGGGTCGGTAGCCGTCGAAAATTTTCAGGCCCAGACCTTCCTTTTCGAGCGACTTTTGGACGCGCATCAGCGCCTCGGCCGCTTCTTTTCTCAAAAATAAACGCGCGTCGGCCGGGTACAACGGCTCGCCGACGAAGTTGTCCTTCGTCTTATAGCGCATGTCGATGATAATTTTAGGATTTTCTTTTTCGATGTCGATCAAGAGAGGCTCTTCCGCGCGGACCGCGATTATCGAGATAAAAAATAAAACTCCGGCCGCCGCCGCGACCTTCGCGCACGACGCCGGAGTTTTAGCCAAGATTACTGCTTCGCCGAGGCCGCCTTGCGGGCGCGGTACTGGTCGTCCTGGGACTTGAAGAACGGCATCGGGTTGAGCCTTTCGAGGAAGTTCGGGCCGCCGCCGATGCGGGAAATGCCCGAGCGCTCTCCTTCCTTCTGCCAGAAGGTGGGTTCGGTGCTTTTGGGCGCCTGCTGCTCGGCCGGCTTGTTATGACGGGCCACGCGCTGCGCTTCTTTGCGCGCCCTTACTTCCTTGTAGCGCGCTTCGGCGTCGCTCTTTGGGTCGGCATAAGCGCCGGTGCAGACTAGCGTCAGCGCCAGCGCGGTCAAAATAGCTTTTTTCATGACTTTCTCCTTGTTTCTATGGCGTTATGTATATATTAATTACGTTTTGAAAAAGTCCCGCGCGTTCTGCTTGCCGGTAATTTCTTTCCAGTCCTCGTAGTCGATGAACGTCAGGTCCGGCCGGCGCTCCTTGATGCGCTTGACCGTAAAGCCGCGGGTGCCGCCTTCGAGCTTGCCGGCGCCGCGCGACGTGATGAAGCGGAACGTCGTTTCGCATTTGGGGCAGCGCTGCGCCTTCGCGTACTCGATGCCGAGCTCGCGGCAGTTGGAGCAGTCGGCGCTGACGTCGCCGACGATGAGCAGGCATTTCGCGATCGCTTCGACATCGCAGGCCTGCCACACGCGGATATACATTTAAAAGAGGCTCGTCGGAAAAGCGCTTTCGGTCTTTTTCTGCGACTTCATCTCGCCGATCGCCTGCGTGAGGTCCATCGGCACTTCGTACTTCTGGTAATCGCGGTTCGAGATGAAATGCACCTTGCCGTGCTTCAGCGCATACTCGTAGACGTCGCGCGTGATTCGCACGTCGTCCAGGCAGTATTTTTTCAGCTCGTCCATGCGCCCTTCGGCATAATACTTGATCGCGTCGAGTCCGCTGCCGGACTTCGACTCGCCGAGCGTGGCCTGCGCGACGCTCTGCAGGCTGATGCGGTGGCCGCGTACTTTTTCGAACTCCACGAGGAGGTCGAGCACCGGAAAGCTCTTGACCGGCGAGATCAGATACGGCGCGAGCACTTCCAGGTCGAAATCGCGGACGTTGAAGCCGACGACGAGGTCCGCCCTTTTCAGGTAGTCCTCGAACTTCAGCATTTCCTTCTCCTCGAACGCCAGGTACTGGTTCGTGCGCGAATCGTAGAGGCACGCCACCGAGACCTTGAGCAGATGAAGCTTCTTGCGGTCGACCTCGTTGAACCCTTTCTGGGTCTCGACGTCGATGACCACGTAATTCAGGCCGTTCACCGCGTCTGGACCCAATCGTGCGTCGTGACCGCGCCCTGGGCGGCCGAGGACACGAGCTTCGAATACTTGGCCAGCACGCCGGTGCGGATCGCCGGCACG
>CAZCVC010000129.1:3589-4556 GCA_964502045.1 uncultured Planctomycetia bacterium
CATCAGCTGCGTGAACGCGACGCGGAACAGCGCCTGGCCGCCACGCGGATCGAAAGTTTTTTTGCGTCGATCTCGATAATGTCGCCGTTCTTCAGCGCGGCCAACGGACCGCGAACGGCCGCTTCGGGCGCGACGTGGCCGACGACAAATCCGTGCGTGCCGCCGGAAAACCGGCCGTCCGTGATCAACGCGACCGAGTCGCCGAGGCCGGCGCCGATGATCGCGCTCGTGACGGCCAGCATCTCGCGCATGCCGGGACCGCCCTTCGGGCCTTCGTAGCGCACGACGATGACGTCGTTGGGTTTGATCTTTTTCGAAAGGATGGCTTTCAGCGTCTCTTCCTCGGAATTGAACACGTGCGCGGGCCCGCGGTGCTTGAAAATTTTCAGCCCGCCGATCTTCGCGACGGCGCCTTCGGGCGCGAGATTGCCGCGCAGTACGACCATCGGCCCGGTCGGATACAGCGGGTCCGACAACGGGCGCACCATGTCGCGGTCGGTGATCTTTTTCACGTCCTTCAGATTTTCGCCGACGGTGCGGCCGGTCACGGTCAGGCAGCCAGCGTGCAGCAGCTTCGCGTCGAGCAGCATCTTCATCACGCCAGCGACACCGCCGACCTTATTCAGATCGCTCATCACGTACTTGCCGCTGGGCTTCAGGTTGGCCAGGTGAGGCACTTTTTTGGAAATACGGTTGAAATCATCGAGAGACAGCTTGACGCGCGCTTCATTGGCGATGGCCATTAGGTGAAGCACGGCGTTGGTGGACCCGCCGAGAGCCATCACGACGGTAATCGCGTTTTCAAACGCTTTTTTCGTCAGAATGTCGCGCGGGCGTATGCCTTCGGCGATCAATCCGATGACAGCCTTGCCGGCGCGCATCGTGTCGTCTCGCTTCTGGTCGCTTTCGGCGTCCGCCGACGAGCTGTAGGGCAGGCTCATGCCCAAAGCCTCGATGGCGGACGCCA
>CAZCVC010000130.1:0-4553 GCA_964502045.1 uncultured Planctomycetia bacterium
GACTGCAGCTCAACCCTGATCTGCGCCACAGCCTCGTTCAGCATGGCTGAGATGGTCTTTAAGACGACTCTGTGCTTGCTTCCCTGCTTCATGACGATGAGAAGGGCTTTGCCGTAGATGCCGTCTATCGAGTCTTTTGTCGGGGCCGGATTCATTTTGACTTCGATGAGGTAGCTATTGCTGGCATCGATGTCTTTGGCTTCGAAGTTTGAGTCTTCTTTGTTGATGACGCCGATGGCCTGAGTCGGGTCTATCTTGCGTGTTTTGGCAAGATAGTTACGGACGTCCGTCATTGAGTTGAGTGGTGTTTTGTCCTGGTTAAAGATCACGTCGAATTCTCCGGTGCGGCCCAGCTCGATGGCGAGGTCTGAGTCTTCGGTGATGAAGATGTCTCGGTCCTTGTTGGGCTGGATGTTGTTTCTGCGGAGGATCTCATCCGAGATCTTCTTGTCCTTGGCGTATTGTTCGGCAAGGCGCTTGATCTCTTCGGTAGAACGCTGGCCGCGGAAGAGGTCCAAAGTAACCATGAGAGGACGCTCTTTGACGTCTATTAATTTAGCCGCTTCGTCCTTGAAGTTCTGGGCGATCTTGGCCTTCACCTTCGTAAGCAGGTTCGGGATGTTGGCTTTGTTCGAGCGGATGAGGTCGGTCATTCCGGAGAGGGCGCTTTGCGCTTCCAGAGTATCCTGGTTCGAGAAGCCGTTGGCCAGAGCGGTGGCGACTTCGTCTTCGTTCACAGGGGTACCGGCATTCAAAGAAAGGGTCTTGTTGTTGACGCTTAAAGTAAGCTCAACGATTGCCGGGTTGGGCAAGAAGGCGCTTAATTTGGCCAGGGCTGCGCGTAAAGTTTCAAGGGACTGGGAGAAGACCTCGGGATTGCTGATCTCTAAGTCTTCGGTGATCTTGGTCATGAAGTCTAAGAGAAGTTTTCGTCTTTCCAGGGCCTGGCGGCGGAAGGTGCGGATGTTGGAGGCAAGGAGAGCTACGTTCTCGATCTGGTCATCGGCGTTCAAGACCAGGGCGCGGCCGTCCAAGACTAAAAGGTCGACGTTGGTGCGGGCGGCCAGCGATTTAGCGTCTTTGGGATCGGCTTGGGCGATCACGAAGCGGGCTTTGACCTCTTGGGGGGTTATCTTCATCTGGTCGGCGAGTTTGGTGACGAGCGAAGCTTCTTTGGCGGCGAAGAGGTCGGCGTTGGGTTCGAGGATGTAGAGTTGGACGGGCGCCAAACGGGATGCCGCCAGCAGGATCTCCTTGGCTCGCTCGGAAATAATAGGAAGGTTCAATTCGGAAAATACGGGTTCTTCGGGCTGACGACGGGCCTGTTCGACAGCCGCCCTCAAAATAGCTCCGAGACCGCGGCTCTCACCGCCGATGTAGTGGGCCGGAAAGTCGGCCGGGACCTGTTCTTGCGGCTTGGATGTCACAAGAAATGAACGGGACTTGCCTATCTCTTTGAAAGCAGGTATGTCGTTTCCTTCCTCCTCCGAGCTGTCACCCACATAAATGAAGTCGGGATCGGCGGCTTTTGCTTCCGTCGCGCGCAGCTCCAGCGACCGGTTCTCGTAGCCGAGGATGCGCTTCAATCCCATGCTGGCGTCAAGCGCGTAAAGCACGGCGCCGCCGGCCGGAGCGATCAATACCCGATGACGCACGTCTTCGGGGAGCGCGCTCGTGATGCGGGTGATCGTACGCAGCAGGTCACCGCCGGTCACGATACCGAACACGTTGCCGGCTCTCAAGAACTCAATGAGGTCCTCGCGGGCTTCGGATTGCTCGAGCGTGGGATACGTGTCCCCGACCGGAATGCCGTAGGCGGTGCCGTCGGCGTCGGACAGGACGATAGTGCCGTGCTTGCGTGCGTCGACGAGCGTGCCCGGCGTGTAACCGGCCTCATCAAGCGTTTCTCTCCAATGGTTGCGAATATAAGCGATGGTCAGCGACTTGTCGACGCCGGCCACGTTGAATTCGGTCGTAGCGCGTCCCGCCGCGCGGAAGCCGATGCCCTTGTCCGCCAAATGCGGCAGCAGTGACGCGAAAAGTCCGCCCACATACTTGCGCGGCAGGCCCGATACCACCACCTGGGCGGCGGATCCGTCCGGTTCGGGACTGCGGTCCTCTCCGAACGGGCGGGTCGTTCTCTGGAAGAGCTTTTCGTCCGAATAAGCGTCGGGCGAGGCCTTGAATTCGCGTGCAGCCGTCCACAACCAAGCGCTGTCCGGACCTTTCAAATCATCGAAAGGCGAAGATGCCGGATCGTCGAGATAAGGCAGCAGCGTCGTCAGGAATGCGCGCATCACGCGGCCGATCTCGCCGTGAAGGAACCGGACCTTGTCGCGGGAAAGGAACGTTTCGTGTTCGGTCAGACGCGCCCCATCCGGCTTCCGCGCCGTCACGATGCGACGGCCGCGGAGCGTTTCGGGATTGGAGCGGATGTCGCCGGTAACGGCTTCGGCGTTGGCCCTCAAGAGTGCGGTGCGCAATACCTGCTCGGCGACGGGACCGATGCGGTCGGCGGCTATACCCGGGAAGTGTTCGACGCTGTTGTCCACTTTCGAAACTTTGGTGACGATGCCGACGTAGGCGCCGGTGCGGATGCGTTCGGCGTCGAAGCCGCGGGCCAGCAGGTGCTTGCGCGTGCGATCGTTGATGTAGGCGGCGCCGTAGTATTTACCTTTTTCCGAGCGCGGCGTCTGCTGCCACTCCTGCGCGTACATGTAGCTCAACATGCGCACCACGTCGGCGTTGACGGTATCGTCACCGTTCATGGTGTAGATCTTGACCCGGTCGGCCTGGGGAAGACTCTTGTTGCGTTTCAGCGCGAAATGCAAGAGTGGGTTCATCGGAATGTCCGGATCCGGCAGCGCTTCACCCGGAAGCGGCGTTCTCTGAGGACGAATGTTAGCGTTGAAATGGGAATCCGTCGGATTCGAGGGATTGAGACGGTTGCTGCCCGACTTCGTGTAATAGAAAGAGTCATCCAAATTTTGCGGCGAATCATGGACGAACACGGGATTGCCGTCCCCGTTCTTCATCGGGTTGTCGGAGTCGCCGTAATATACGGTGCCGAGCGGATCGCCATAAGGATTGGAGCCCTTCTCGATGGCGTCCTGCAGCAGACGGTCTATCTCGGTGGCGATGTTCTCGTTGGCGACGATGTCGTCGAACAGATCCGAGAAACGGATGAAGTAAAAATCAGTACCTTTCTCGTACCAGGCCTTCTCGCCGGAGACGGGGTCCACCCGCAGCTCCGCCTGCCTTCCCTGGGCCGCGGATATTTCCGCGATCAGTTCAGGCGAAATCATGCGCTCGCTCGAAGCGTGGCGCTCGAAGGCCAGGATGATGCCCAGATTACGGTCGATGATGATGCCGTTGGAACCTTTGACCTCGGCGACAGGCGTTTCGGCCATGTGCACGTGGTTCATGAAGAACACCGTCGCCAGAGGGCGCGGGTCGGTCTTGCCGCCGGCGAGGATCGGCAGATCGGGATCCGAAGTGTAGTCGCGGAAAGGAAGATTGTTGTGGCGTCTCAGGATCTGGTCGATGACCTCAGGATGCAGCTGCGAGAGCGTGGACGCGGTCGTGGAGCCTGCGCCGAAAGAAACGATGTGCGCGTCCTGCAAAACCATCATCGTGAGCAAGCTTGCCGACGGTGTCGACTTGAAGTCGGGCTCGCCCTTCGAGTCTAGGCTGATGATGCCGGAATGGAGCATGTAGTTGGAAGTGCCCATGCCCAGCTTCATGTTGTCGACGACGTCCTGACCGAGCGCGATGTTCGGATTCTTGGCGTCTCTGCCACGGGCTTCCATACTCTTGTTCTTCGGATATGCGAACGGGTCATTTTTGTAAAGCGCGTACAGCGTCGACGGCTGTATCGTCGAGATCGACGTATTCAGCACATCGCGGCTCGTCGGTTCGAGCCCGAACATGACCGGCAGAACGTATGACAGTACGACAAACTGTTTCTCATTGCCGATGCCGTTCGAGCGGTCCCAGTTGAGCACGCGGGTCTTGAACGCCCAGGCAAGCTCGCAGAGGTTGCGCACGCTGTTGCCGAGGACCGCATTGGCGTAAAACGACGGCATCACGGGGGCGCCGGCGGAGTTGCTAAGTTTGACGAAATCTTCGTCGATGATGCGCGCCGTGTTCAGAAGGTTGGCGATGAACGAGATCGGAAGCTGCTTGGCCGGCACGAGCAGCGGGTTGACCGACGTGTCGTGCTTCTGGTCGAGATCGAGGCTCAGCGCCATGCGCTCGAGCTCGACCTTGATGACTTCGAGGAAGCTGTTGCGGCCGTCATGCTTGGCCTTGTTGATGCGCAGCTCAAGGATCTGGCCGAACGCGCGTTCTTTCTTGTCGGCCATGATGTTCAGCACCTGCTGGCGGTCGCCGGGGCCGTACGTGGGGCCCAACACCGGCAGGATCTCGCGGTTCTGCGCGCCCGAACCACCGCCCGAGTCGGAACCCGGAGCGTTGGACGCGCGCTTGCCGATACGTTTGATATAAGTGAAAAGGATGTCTTTCAAGGCGCCCACGAATCCGCCGCCGCCGCC
>CAZCVC010000131.1:0-4543 GCA_964502045.1 uncultured Planctomycetia bacterium
ATTTCTACAGCGGAAACATCGCGCATCTGAACGCTCTCGGCGCCGCGCAGATCGAGCTCGGCCGCTACGGGCAGGCCGTGAAAACGTACCTGCTCGCGCACCGCCTGGCGCCGTCGTCCGTTTCGCCGTACATCCAGCTGATGTCCGCCTACGAACTCTTGGACGACGAGGGGGCGGTCCGGCGCTGGGCCGGGCGGGGCATGGCCGCGATGAAGAAAACGCCTGAAAGCGCGGCACCGCTGCTCCTGGCGCAGGCCAAATATGAATTCCGCCGCGGCCGCTTCGAATACGCGCGCGCGATGCTGCGCCGCCTCGTCGAAGAATTTCCGGCCGCCGGCGGGAGCGCCGAGCTGGCAAAGTTCTGGCTCGGGCTCACCGGCGAGGCGCGGTTCCGCCAGTCGGTCGAGACGCTTTATCCTTATTATAAAAAAACCGCCGCCTCGATCGAGCTGACGGCCGCCGTACTGCGCGGCGGCCGGGCCGCGTCGCTTTCAAGCCTGAAAAAAAATCACCGCGCGCTCGCCGCGTCGGCCGCCAGGAATCCGCTCGTCCGGCGCGAGATAAGGGCGGCCCAGAACTACGTGCGCGGCAAATCATTTTGACAATCTTTAGTGATTTATATTATAATTTGTATTAGTTTTGATAGGCTTGTTAAGAATTATTGACTCGGAAAGGATGTTTTGAAACCAAGCAAAAGCAGCGTCGTGACGGGGGTGGACATCGGGACCTATTCCGTCAAATGCGTGGAAGTCCTTCATGGCAGTGCGGTGCCCGAGCTCTGCCGTGCCGAGTCACAGCCGGCCGGCGGCGAAGAAGATCTGAAAAACGTCCTGCAGAAAATGCAGGTGGCTTCGGCATCCCGCCTGCGCGTCAGCCTTTCCGGCATGTCCATCATCACGCGCTTCATCACGATGCCGGCAATGAGCGCCAAAGAACTCCAGGGCGCGATCCGCTTCGAGGCCGAAACCCACATCCCGTTCTCCATCGACGAATGCGTGCTCGATCATCAAGTGATGAAGCAGGATGCCGCGACCAAGCAGATGACGATCGCGCTCGTGGCGGCCAAGCGCGACCTCGTCGAGGCCCGCTGCAAACTTTTGAAGGACATCGGCGTCCATCCGGAGATCATCGATCTCGACGTGTTCTGCCTCTTGAACGCCTTTGAAACGCTGAATCCCGGCCCCGTCGAAATAAGCTACGGCCTCTTGAACATCGGGCACAACGCGAGCGCGCTGGCGATGGTGCACGACGGCCTGCCGGTCTTCGCGCGCGAGATCCCGCACGGCGGCTACCACGTCACGAAGGCGCTCTCCGAAATCGCCGGCGTTCCGGAGGCGCAGGCCGACGCGATAACGATCGAAAAACCGGCCGTGTCGGCGGAAAATCTGAGGGCCGCCACCGAGAAAGGCTTCGAGTCGTTGTCCGAGGAAGTCCGCCATTCGATCGATTACGTGGAAACCGAGATCAAATCGGAAGTGAAGAAGATCTTTTTGAGCGGCGGCGGCGCGCTCGCGGCCGGCGCCGCGGAGAGCCTGGCGCAGGAACTCGGCAAGCCCGTCGAATTCTGGGACAACCGGAAAAAAATAAGCGTGGTATCCCCGGCCGTCGACGCGGCGTGGATGCAGAAGCACGCGGCCGAGCTGAACGTCGCCCTCGGCATGGCGCTCCGCGGCTGGGAGCCTTCGAAGCCGTGATACAGATCAACCTGCTGCCGGCCGAATACCGCCCGAAACTCCCTTCGAAGTTCACACTACCCGAACTTCCGATCAAAAAATCTCTGATCGCGGCGCTCGGCATCCTGTTCAGCCTTCAGATCGCCGCCAGCCTGTTCGCCGCGTACGGAGCGTTTCAGCTTTTGACGGTCAAGCGCGAGATCAGGCGCCTCGAGACCGAGGGCGCGCCGATCGAGAAGGAAAAGGCGGAGATCCGCAAGATCGGCGAGCGTCTGACCAAAACGCGTTCGATGATGGACCGCAAATTCTATTTCGCGTCGCTGTTGAACGGCCTGACGCAGTCGGTGACGAAGGGCGTCTGGCTGACCGGTTTTACCGTGACCGAACTCAAGCCCGCCGACGGCGCGAAGAAGGACGACAAGGAACCGCCGGCGCCGCGCGTGCTGCGCCTGGACGGCAGCGTCGTGGGCCCCGGAGAAGAAACCGCATCGGTCGGAAAGTTCCTTAAGGAGCTCAAGATCAACCCGATGTTCAACGAGCTTTTCTCCTCGATCGAGCTTTCGAACTTCGTGCAGAAGAAGATCCGCGACTTCGACGTTTACGATTTTTCGATCTATTGCACGTTCAAGCACCAGCCGGCCGCTGCTCAGGAGAAAAAGAAATGAAATTCTCCTCGTCTTCGCCCGTCTCGAAGGTGATCGACAGGCTGAATAATTTCCTCGAAAACCGCCAGAAGAGCGAAATAACGATGATCCTCGTTTTCGTGTTCCTTTTCGTACTCGTCGCTGATTATTACCTGCTGCTGAACCCGGTCATCCATGTTTTTACGACGTCGCTGCCCGAGCTGGGGATTGCGCGAACGAAGCTCGCGGAGCTGAAGGACGACCATCGGAACCGCGAGGCGATCCACAAGCAGTGGATATTCGCGCACTCCAAAGTTTCCATGATGGACCAGCAGTTTATCCTGAGGAACGAGGTGCCGTTGCTGCTCGAAAAGCTTTCGAAGATGGCCCAGGACAACCGTTTGAAGATCATCAATCTGAAGCCGATGGACACGAGCGACGCGGGGCAGGGATTCCTGAAGATCCCGATCCGCATGAGCGCCGTCGCCAACACGCACGACCTCGGACGTTTCCTGGCGCAACTGGAGACGGGGAGCGTGTTCTTCAAGGTGACGGACGTGCGCATTACGGCCAACGCTTCCGACGAACACCGCCACACGGCAGAGCTGGATATCGAAACTTATGCAAAAAGCAAATAAAGCTCCTATCTCTTTGGGCCGTATCTTTTTGTGGCATCTTTTAGCCCTATTTGGTATGATTTTTTCTATTAATCTCACGGCGCTAGCCGCGGAAATGGCCCCCGCCGAGGAGCTTTACAGCGCCAAAGGCAGGCGCGACCCGTTCGTGCCGCTGGTGACGCAGACGACGCGTCAAGTGGCCTCGGGGCTTCTCGGCGTGCAGGGCGTCGACGACGTTTCGATACAGGGCATTATTTACGACCCGAAAAACGGGTCGATGGTGATCGTGAACGACTCACTGCTGAAAGAGGGCGACGAGGAAGGCAGCGTGAAAGTCCTGCGCATCGATGCGGACGGCGCTCTATTTTCGATCAACGGTGTCGAGGGATACAAGACGCAGTACGCGTCAGAAAAAGGGAATCAGGCATGAGGATGCAGGCCGCGTTAAAGTTTTTCAGCCTTGCTGCGCTTTTGTCTTTCGCCGCGATGCCGGCCGCCTTTGCAGACCCGACGCCTCCTCCGGCCGTTTCTTCCTCGGCATCCGTTTCGGCCGAAGCCGCGCCGCTCGTTACTCCGCAGGCTCTCTCGTCGTCCGGAAACGTCACCGTCGATTTCAAGGATGCCGACATCCAAAACGTGCTGCGCGCGATCTCGTTCAAGAGCGGCGTCAACATCGTCGCAGGCAAGGACGTCGTCGGCAACGTGACGATACGCCTCGTCGACGTGCCGTGGGAAAAGGCGCTCGACGTGGTGCTTAAGACCTACGGCTACGCTTACGATCGCGACGGCAACATCGTTCGCGTCACGACGATCGAAAACCTGAAAAAAGGCGAGCTTTCCACCGAAGTTTTCACGCTGAATTATTCGCAGGCCGAAGAGGTCCAGAAATCGCTGAAGGACATGCTCAGCGAGCGCGGGCGTATCCGCTCGGACACGCGCTCCAACACCGTCATCGTGACCGACATGCCGACGGTCATACAGACCGTGCACAAGGTCGTGGAGCGGCTTGACCGCAGCACGCCGCAGGTGCTGATCCAGGCCAAGGTCATCGAGCTCACGCTCGGCGACGCGGACAAGCTCGGCATCAAGTGGAACATCGACGCGACGCTCAAGGCCGCCAAACGCCCCACGACGTTCCCGTTCACGGTGCCCGATCAGAACGGCCTGACGAGACTGCGCCAGTACCTGCCCGAAGGCGACGTGCCGTCGGAAAAATTCGACCCCAACGATTACAACCACCAGGCGACGTTCCCGTACGCGCAACCCAGCGACTTCTCTTTCGGCACGCTGGATTTCAGCCAGCTCCAGGCCGTGCTGCAGCTGATCCGCTCGCGCAAGGACGCCAAGATCCTTTCCGAGCCGCATATCGTGACGCTGAACAACAAGGAAGCCAAGATCCTGGTGGGCGACATCATCTCGATCCCTCTTTTCGAAAGGAATACGACTACAGGCAAGATGGAAATTACAGGCTATACGAACCGAGATGTTGGCGTGCGCCTTCAGGTCACGCCCAGCGTCAACGATGCGAACGAAATAGTTGTGAACGTGCACCCCGAGATCACCACGCTCGTGGGGTATGACGACATCACGGCGGACATCAAGGCGCCTCACTTCACGTCGCGTGAAGCGG
>CAZCVC010000132.1:0-4512 GCA_964502045.1 uncultured Planctomycetia bacterium
TCTCGTGAGGACCTTTCGAAAGTTCGATCGGACCGGTCGAAGGCAAGCCCTTCGGCTTGGTCCACGCGTCTATCAGTAATTTCCCGTCAAGATAAAATCGAAAAAGGCCGTCGTCTTTGTCGAAGTGAAGGATATAGCGGCCGCTTTTCGGGACCAGAAGGCTCCCGGTCCAGCGTATCGAGTAATGGTCCAGCGGCAGCAGCTTCCCCATTTCCATGCGGCTGGAAAACCGGATACGCCGGCTGACACCCTTGCCCAGAAATTTTTCACCGCTCGAGTACTCGGCGCTGAGCCCGTATTTTTTCAGGTGCGTCACGTGAACGGCGAAGACGGCGGCGGCTGCGAGGAGCAAAAGCAATAGGATCCCCGGGAACGCTTGGAGGATCTTTTTTTCGGCGGCGGACCGGTACCGTTTCCGGATGTCCTTAAACAGGTCCTCGTACATCGAATAGAGCTCTTCGGCGTAAGCATCATCTTCAGCCTTGATGTTCGGCATAGTGACGCCCATGGCTTTCATTTTTTTTACGGCGGCGGACAGGAACGGCAACGCCTCAGCCCTCCGGTAAAATCCCTGAAGAAAACGCGCTTTCTCCAAGTCTTGGTAGATGCTTTCGAGTTGCTGGAGGCTCGCTTTTGGAATCATATCTCGCAGATACCCCTATCCTCGTCTTTTTATAATTATAATCATTTTTAAGTAATACTTAATATCAGTACTTTATATTATATATTTTAAATAATCAAGGGGGAGCTTGACTAAACAGCAGAAAAGTATATAATATTAAGTAATTATCTAAAAAAATAAACAATAATGCATAAATTGGGTAATCAATAGTGGATAAATCCGATCAGAACGCTTCCGGGTACGCCCAGAGCACTTTCCAAGGATTATTTACTGTCGATCTAAGAACCCTCGCGCTCTTCCGCGTTTTATTGGGATCCATCGTTCTTTGGAACTTCGTCACGCTGGCCTTTTATGTCAAACCGTTCTATTCGCACGAAGGCCTGCTGCCGGCGTTATACGTCTTTCAGACCCGCTATTTTTCATTCAGCTCACTTTTTTTCATCAATGACACAGCGACGGTTGCGCTGCTTCTGATCGGACTCGGCATCCTGTCAACGCTGGCATTCATCGTCGGGTGGAAAACTCGCTGGACGTGCCTGTGGATGACGTTGTTCCTCTATTGGCTCGAAACACGCAACCCCCTCGCGGTGCACGGACCGGACAGGGTTCTCCGCTATCTCGCTTTTTTCGCCATTTTCATCCCGTTCGGCGATAAATTTGCCTGGGATGCTCCATCCAAGGCCGCCAGAAAAACGGAATGCAGTTACGCGATCATGGCTTTGATGCTGCTTCCCTGCGTCGTTTACCTTGCCGCGTTCGTTTTCAAGCTCCAGTGCGCCAACTGGGTAGAGGGTTCCGCGATGGAAGGCTCTCTGGCAAATGCATGGTCGGCCACGACGGCAGGCACGTTCCTTCTTAATTTTCCGGGTCTTCTTTACGTCCTGAACTACGGTACGCTTGTGCTCGAAGTAATCGCCCCGCTCATGCTCCTGTGCCCGTTCAGACGCGATCTCCTTCGTACTCTGGCGCTGCTAAGCCTGACGTCGCTGCAACTCGGAATATTCCTGACGATCGACGTCCTCAATTTTCCGCCGATCATGGTCCTGTCGACGGTACCTTTCATCCCGTCCGGTTGGTGGGATTGGGTCGGCCGCTTCAAGCCGATGCGAGACCTCGGCAGAAGGGCGGCCTTGGCCTTGGACCGTCCGGATTTTCTCGGTCCGCCGCCGAAACCGGCCTCTTGGGAAAGACCTTTGCGGACGGGGCTCGAATACACCGCGCTCGGTTTCACGCTGCTCTTGTTCTACTATGCTTTGACAAGCTTCGATCCCGGCTTCTCACGGTCCAAAGACGCCGTGTACCGGGTGACCCGCGGATTCATCCTCACGGAGAAGTGGGCGGCGTTTTCGCCCGAGGGGCGCGCATCGAACTACAATACCTGGCCCGTCGTCGTGGCGACGTTGAAGGACGGGACTCAGCGCGATATCTTGAATGACAAACCCGTCGTTTGGGAGCGGCCGATCCCTTATGTAAAAGGGAACCGAGATGGCCGCTGGGCCGTTTATACCCGTCAGGCATTCAGCAACAAAAATCGAGATGTCGCGCGTCTGCGAGGGCTTTTTTTGAAATATATTTTCGAGGAATGGAACGCAAAACATGCGGGCGGCAGCAAAGCCGTTAAAGTCGAGCTTTACGATGTAACCCAAACGATACGTCCTGCGCCGGGTCCGCTGACAAAAAATCTAGTCATCGATCATCCGCGCGCGTCGTCCGTCCCGCCCGACGGCCAAACCCCCTCGGAAATGCCCCAAGGGCCAGGAGAGCCTTGATGGAAAAGAAAAAGAATGGGGAAATGAATTTTTTAAAGAAAATCGCCGGCATAGACCTGCGGACGCTGGCACTATACCGGGTCTGCCTGGGGCTGGCCGTGATAAGCGTCTACCTCTCGCTGTGGTGGGACCTGCCCGGTCTGTTCTCGAACGAGGGCATCCTGCCCCAGCCTATGTTTTTACGCTATCCGGTGCTGCCCATTGGGAGCCTTTCGATATTTCTGATCGATAAGGAGGCCGGAATGATCTATGCGCTTTTCATACTGGGCATGCTTTTTGCCGTAGCGCTTGCGGTCGGTTGGAAAACCCGCCCGATGGCATTTCTCACCTGGTTCTTCCTGTCTTCTCTTCATGCGCGGAATCCTTACGTTTGGCATGCGGGCGATCAGATTCTGCGATACCTGGCCTTTTGGGCGATGTTCCTGCCCTTGGGTGAAAGATACGCCTGGGATTCGCCGGTGAACCCCAAAAAAAACCGCGAGCAGGGCATCGCCGTACTGGCGCTGAGGGCCAATACCCTCTTGGTCTGTATGTTCGGCATGAGCGTGCTCGGAGACGGCCGCTTTCCATTCGCGATAGCGCTTCTGGCCGTCCCCTTCCTTCCGTCATTCGTCTGGGACGGGTTGAAAGATATCGGTGCAGTACGAGGCGCCGGCGCCCGCATCTTACGGATATTGACGCGGCCCCGCCTCTTGGACCCGCCTGCCGTCCACCGGCCTTTGGAGCCGCTCGTGCGGCAATCGACCGAAGCGCTGGCGCTTATTTTTATGCTGTTCGCGTTTTATCTCGTCTCGTCCGGCTACGACGGGCGCCCGAAATTTCTTCATGCGCTCAATGACGCCACGCTATCCCACCGCGCCTGGGAACAATTGGATAGCAAAAAAAACTCCGGGGCATTGACAATCGCGGCCGGCCTGACCAAAGAAGGCTCCGAAATAGACCTTATCAGCGGAAAAAAGACCGAGGGCCATTCCGCGGAACGCTACCGTCATCTGGGGCCCCGATGGAACATCCTCATCCGGACCCTTGCGAAGGAGCACTCGAAGTCTTTGGACAATCTTTTTCTGCGGTACTGGCTGGAACGGTGGAATCGCAAACACACCGGGAATTTGAAGGTCACGCGCGGATATCTTTACCGCATCGACCCCGCCACCGGATCTTGGACGAAGATGATCGACATCGAGGTCAGGGATCCCGGAAAAAATAGGGGCACGCCGCCTGGCGGCAGTTCACGGCCAAAGTTCGCAGGCTAGATCCCCAGCCTCACAGCCTCGGCGCCGACGGCTTTTTGAAGGGACTGAACGAGATTTTCACTCGGCAGGACGTAGAGGCTGCGGTCCACGAGCATCTGCGAACGGCTGTTGTTCTCCCCGAGGAATTCCAGGTAAACCGGCGTCGATCCCGGGAACTGCGAGAGTATCTGCTGAAGGTTTTTCATTTTTTGCTCGTCATCGCTGCCGCCCACGGCCAGGCGCACGTGGACGCTGCGCGTGAATTTCTTATGGGCTTCCTGCATCGTCGTGACTTCGTTCACGAGCAGTTTCGGCGTCCCCTCCTTTTTGTCGACATTGCCCTTAAAAAATAAGATCGCGTCCTTCACGAGCAGGTGGCCGATCTCCTTATAAGCGCGCGGGAACACCAGCATATCGATGGTGCCTTCGGGGTCCTCGAGCGTCAGGATGGCCATGCGCTCGTTGTTTTTCTTGGTCTGGGTGAGCTTGAGCTTCTGCACCAGACCGCCGATCGTGACCTCTTCCTGGTCGCGGCGGTTGGCGATGGTCGCCGTGTTCACGGTCGAGTAGCTTTTCAGTTCTTTTTTGTACCGGTCGAGCGGATGGCCGGTCACGTAGAAGCCGAGCATCTCCTTTTCATTCGTCAAGCGCACGCTTTCCTCCCACTCCGGAATGTCGGGCAGATCGCTCGACCCGTCCTCAGCGCCCTTTTTGTCGAACGAATCGAAGAACGAGCTCTGCCCGCTGTCGCGGTCCTTCTGCGTCTGCCCGGCGCGCGCCAGCGCTTTGTCCAGCGCCTCGCACAACCTCGAGCGGAACACGCCCATCGTGTCGAACGCGCCGCACTTGATGAGACTTTCGAGCACTTTACGGTTGACGACGCGCAAAT